>CALXYR010000045.1 GCA_944393025.1 uncultured Clostridia bacterium
ATTTTATTGACCTGTTTTTAAAACTTAAAAAGTACCTTTTTGCACATTTTTTGTACTTCTAGGTTTCAAATTACCTTAAATTTTTTATACCTTTTTGGTACTTTTTAGTTTCCTTTTTTGGGTCATTTTTATTTTACCTCAAACTTTTATTTTTTGTCAATAGGAATATGAAATGAAGCTATTGAAAACTTTTAATACTTTAAACACTAACAATTTATATACATATTTTCATTCAAAATAATCTTATTGCATTTTTCATTTTCTTACATATTATATAAAGAGGTGACTTTATGGAAACTATACCTTTAACTAAATTAAACTTACATTCTTCTGGAATTATTAAAGAAATAAATTGTAATAATACTGTTAAAAGACGATTATTAGACTTAGGTTTAATACCTACTACAATTATTACGCCCATATTCAAAAGTATATCAGGAGATCCTATAGCTTATGAAGTTAGAAATAATGTTTTTGCTATTAGAAAAGAGGATGCTGAAAAAATATTAGTATTTAAAAAATAAGATAGGCTAAAAAAATATCCCACAAAATTTTGTTGTGGGATTAAATTTATTAAGTTAAAATGTAACTTTTAATATATTAAATGTAAACAAATAAATTCCATATTCCAGTTGTAATTAAGCAGAAAGCTATTCCACATATTGTTGGAAGTAGAAATGCTAATCCTACCCATTTCATACTACCAGTTTCTTTTTTTATAGTAAGTAATGTAGTAGTACATGGAAAATGCAAAAGCATAAATATCATTACATTTATTGCTGTAAGAAGAGTCCATCCATTTTGAACTAAAATTTGGCCAATACTAAATGCATTTTCTAAATCTACTAAACTTCCGCTTCCCATATAACTCATTAAAATTATTGGTAAAACTATTTCATTTGCTGGTATTCCTAATATAAATGCTACAAGAATGTAACCATCTAATCCCATTAATCTTGCAAATGGGTCAAAAAAGTTTCCTAAATATGTTAATATACTTAAATTTCCTATATTTATATTAGCAAATAACCATATTACCAATCCTGCAGGTACTGCAACTATTATTGCTCTTCCTAGCACAAATAGAGTTCTATCAAATATTGATCTTATTAAAACTTTTCCTATTTGTGGTTTTCTATATGGTGGTAATTCTAGTATAAAAGAACTTGTAATTCCTTTTAATACAGTTTTTGAAAGTATTTTTGAAATAAAAATTGTCATAAATATTCCAAGTAATACCACAAGTAAAACTACTAATGTAGCAATAATAGATGAATTATTTGTTGTAAATGCCCCTCCTATGAAAATAGTCGATATAGTAATTAAGAATGGAAATCTTCCATTACATGGTACAAATGCATTAGTAAGTATTGATATTAATTTTTCTCTTGGTGAATCTATTATTCTACATCCTGTTACTCCTGCACTATTACACCCAAATCCCATACACATTGTAAGTGCTTGTTTTCCGCGAACTGCCTGCCTTTCTAAAATATTTATCTAAATTAAATGCAATTCGTGGTAAAATTCCTATATCTTCTAATAAAGTAAATAATGGAAAAAATATTGCCATTGGTGGTAACATTACTGCAATTATCCAAGTTAATGTTTTATATATTCCATCTATTAATACTCCATTTAACCATTTGGGTACTGAAAATATTTCAAAAACATATACAATTTTTTCTTGTATGTAATAAAATAATTGTGATAACCATTCAGATGGATAATTTGCTCCTACAATTGTAATCCAAAATATTACTCCTAAAAATAATATCATAATTGGTATTCCAAATGTTTTTGAAGTTAATATTTTATCTATTTTTCTTTCTTTCGAATTATATTCTTTTTTATTATATGTAATAACATCTTTTGCAACATTTTCACACATAAATATTATACTAGAAATCATTTTATCTTTTATTTCTTCTCTTTTAATGTTCTCATCATTTAACCTCTCTTCTATAATTTTATTTTCTAGTTCATTTGTATTTAACTTTATTTTAAAGTTTTTTTCGATATTTTCTAAAATATTTTTATTTCCATCTAATTTTTTTAAAGCTATCCATCTAGCTAAATTTTTTTTATCTTTTGGTAACAATTTAATAATTTTTTTTTCTAAGTTTTCCACATTTTGTTCAATAATTGGTAAATAATTTATTTTTTTAGGATTGTTCTTTATTTTTCCGACTACATACTTGTTCTATTTTTTCCATTAAACTTTTTAATGTTTTCTTTTTTCTTGCAATTGTTCCTACAACTGGTACTCCCAGTCTTTTTTCTAGTTCTTTGAAATCTATATATATTCCTTTCTTTTTTGCTTCATCTAATAAATTAACACATACTACTACTTTTTCTGTTATTTCCATTATTTGATATACTAAATTTAAGTTTTTTTCTAATGATGTTGCATCTAATATAATAACTGTAGCATCTGGATTGCCAAAACAAATATAATTTCTTGCAATTTCTTCTTCTTCTGAATTAGACATAATGGAGTAAGTACCTGGTATATCTACTAGTAAAAAATTTATTTCATTATATTTACATATTCCAGTAGCATTTGCTACTGTTTTTCCGTGGCCAATTTCCTGTATGTTGATGCATTCCTGTAAGTCCATTAAAAATAGTAGACTTTCCTACATTTGGATTTCCTGCTATAGCAATTTTATATTTACATTTTTTTGATATATTCTCTATATTTTCATCCAAAACATTTACTCCTGTGGATGTTTTTGTAAGTCCCATATAGCACCTCTTTTATTTTTTCTATAGTATTATATGCTTTGTATTAAATTTTGTAGCTTGACTTTTTTTTAACAATATAATATTATATTAATTGATTATTTATAAATTTAGGAGGTAATAATTATGGAATTAAAAGGTTCAAAAACAGAAGCTAATTTAAGAGCTGCTTTTTCTGGAGAATCAGAAGCAAGAAATAAATATACATATTTTGCAAGTGTTGCAAAAAAAGAAGGATATGAGCAAATAGCTGCAATATTTATGGAAACAGCTGAAAATGAAAAAGAACATGCAAAATTACATTTTAAATATTTACAAGGAATTGGAGATACTAAAGCTAATTTAACAGCAGCAGCTGCTGGTGAAAATTATGAATGGACAGATATGTATCCAACTTTTGCTAAAGAAGCAGAAGAAGAAGGATTCATGGAAATTGCAGCAACTTTTAGAGGAATTGCTGAAGTTGAAAAACATCATGAAGAAAGATATAAAAAATTATTAGAAAATGTTGAAAATGGAGAAGTTTTCCAAAAAGGAAGTATTGTTGTTTGGAAATGCAGAAATTGTGGACATATTCATGTTGGATTACAAGCTCCTGCAGTTTGCCCAGTATGTAAACATCCTCAAAGTTATTTTGAAGTAAATTGTGAAAATTACTAATATGTTATATTAATTAAATGGCATATATAAAATTTATTTAACAAATTTTATATATGCCATTTGATTTTGACTATACAAGTTAAGTTTTATTGTACTATTTGTTTTTGCTAATCAAAACTTATATGTAATAAAGCCATTTTTATTATTTGTAAAACTAAATTAATTAAATTATTCTTTTTTCTATACAATATTTTTCAAATAAATTGCAAATTTCTGCTAAAATTTCTTCTCTTTGAAAATCCTTTTTTAATTCTATTTTTAAAGATGTTGCTATATCTTTTATCTCCTCTGAAAAATCTGTTTCATTTACATTTATTCCTATTCCTATCAATATGTACTTTATTTTTTCTCCCTCTGTAATTACTTGTGTTAGAATTCCACCAACTTTTTTATTATTTATCATTATATCATTTGGTATTTTTATATTTAATTTTTCATTAGAAATATTATAGATAGAATCTACTATACAATTAGCTATATCAAATGTAAAATTTTTTAAGTCATTAATATTGCATTCTGGAAATATTATAATAGTAAATGCAATATTTTTTCCCTTTTTAGTATACCATGTTCTTCCATGTGTTCCCATTCCATTAGTTTGTTCATCTGCTATAATTATAGTTCCATTTTCAATTCCTTTTTTAGCTAATTTTTTTGCTTCAGTTTGTGTCGAATCAATTTTATCAAATATAATTATATTTTTACCTATAATTTTTGTTTTTAAATTTTCAATAATTTTTTGTTTCATTTTTTTCACCTGATTTTAGTATAACATTTTTACTTTTTTTTGTCTATTTATACATATTATTTAATTTTTTTGCACATACTAACATTAAAATTATTTCATGTATATGTTAACTTATATGTTTCTGTAATTTATTTCGTATACATGCTATATTCATTTCAGATTTATGAAGAGGTGATTAAAAATGGCATTAGATTATAGTATAATTGGTGAAAGATTAAAAAAAGCTAGAATTAGTAAAAATTTAACTCAAGAAAAATTAGCAGAGAAATTAGATGTTTCTATTGCATTTTTAAGTAGAATTGAAAGAGGTAATTCTCATATAAGTTTAAAAAGACTTAGTCAAATTTGTGACATTTTAGGTGTTAGTGAAGGAAGTATTCTTAATGGCTCTTCAAATAATTCTAATTCTTATTTATCTACTGAATTTTATGATATTCTAAAAAATACAACATCTGAAAAACAAAAATTAATTTATGAGATAGCAAAAATTATAAATAATAATTAAAATTTATATTCAGAATATTTTAAAAAATATTATCTATAATACATATAGATAATATTTTTTGTTGATATTATTGTTTTTTTGTGATATTATTATATTTGTTAATTTACAAAATAATATTTAAAATAAATGGAGGTTAATATGGATTTTAAACAATGGAATGATTTTAATAAATCTGGTGAATGGACAAAAGAAATAGATGTTAGAGGATTTATTCAATCTAACTATACACCTTATGAAGGTGATTCTAAATTCCTTGCAGGCGCTACAAATAAAACAAAAAAACTATGGGACAAGGTATTAGAACTTTATAAAAAAGAAAGAGAAAATGGTGGAGTTTTAGATGCTGATTGTAAAACACCATCTTCTATAAATGCTTATAAAGCTGGATATATAGATAAAGATTTAGAAGAAATAGTTGGACTTCAAACAGACGCTCCTTTAAAAAGAGCAATTATGCCAAATGGTGGTATTAGAATAGTTGAAAAATCTGCTGAAAGTTATGGATTTAAAGTAGATCCAGAAACAGAGTATATCTACCATAATTTAAGAAAAACACATAATGATGGTGTTTTCGAAGTTTATACTCCTGACATAAGAGCAGCAAGAAGTTCTCACCTACTTACAGGGCTTCCAGATGGATATGGTCGTGGAAGAATTATTGGTGATTACAGAAGAGTTGCTTTATATGGTATTGATGCTTTAATTGCAGAGAAAAAAGTTGAACTAGAAGTATTAGATACAGATGAATTTACAGAAGATATTATTAGAAATCGTGAAGAAATAGCTGATCAAATAAAAGCATTAAATGATTTAAAAGCAATGGCTGAAAAATATGGATTTGACATATCTTCCCCTGCTTCAAATGCAAAAGAAGCTATTCAATGGCTATATTTTGGATATTTAGGAGCTGTAAAAGATCAAAATGGTGCTGCTATGAGTTTAGGTAGAACTTCTACTTTCTTAGATATTTATATTGAAAGAGATATTAAAAATGGTGTTTTAACAGAAGAACAAGCACAAGAATTAATGGATCAATTTATAATAAAATTAAGATTAATAAGATTTTTAAGAGCACCAGAATATAATTCTTTATTTAGTGGTGACCCAGTTTGGGTAACAGAAAGTATAGGTGGTATGGGAATCGATGGTAGAACACTAGTTACTAAAAATTCATTTAGAGTTCTTCATACATTAGATAACTTAGGACCTGCCCCTGAACCAAACTTAACAGTATTATGGTCAAATAATCTACCTGAAGGATTTAAAAAGTATTGTGCTGATATTTCTATAAGAACATCATCTATTCAATATGAAAATGACGATTTAATGAGAATTACTTTAGGTGATGATTATGGAATAGCATGTTGTGTATCAGCTATGAAAATAGGTAAACAAATGCAATTCTTTGGAGCTAGAGCAAATTTAGCTAAAACTTTACTTTATGCTATTAATGGTGGTAGAGACGAAAACTCTGGTAAACAAGTTACTCCAAAGTTTGCTCCTATAACTTCTGAATATTTAGATTATAACGAAGTTATGGAAAAATTTGATAATATGATGGATTATGTTGCTAAAATATATATTAAAGCATTAAACGCAATTCATTATATGCATGATAAATATTCTTATGAAGCATTAGAAATGGCTTTACATGATAGAGATGAAGATATTTTAAGAACAATGGCATGTGGTATTGCTGGTCTTTCTGTTGCTGCTGATTCACTTTCTGCAATAAAATATGCTAAAGTTAAAGTTATAAGAGATGAAACAGGTTTAGCTGTTGATTATCAAGTTGAAGGAGACTTCCCTAAATACGGAAATGATGATGATAGAGTAGATAGTATTGCTGTAGATATTGTAAAATCTTTCTTAAGAAAATTACAGAAACATCACACATATAGAGGTTCAAAACACACTCTTTCTATATTGACTATTACATCAAATGTTGTTTATGGTAAAAATACTGGAAATACTCCTGATGGTCGTAGAGCTGGAGAACCTTTTGGTCCTGGTGCTAACCCATTACATGGTAGAGATGCTAATGGTGCATTAGCTGTTATGAACACTATAGCTAAACTTCCTTATGAATATTCAGAAGATGGAATTTCATTCACCTTTTCAATAACACCAGCAGCTTTAGGTAAAGATGAAGATTCTAAAGTAAACAATTTAGTAAGTATGTTAGATGGATATTTTAAACAAACTGGTCACCATATAAATGTAAATGTATTTAATAGAGATTTATTATTAGACGCAATGGAACATCCAGAAAATTATCCGCAACTTACAATCCGTGTATCTGGATATGCAGTTAACTTTATAAAATTAACAAGAGAACAACAATTAGATGTAATTAATAGAACTATTCATGAGAAAATTTAATTTTAATTGTTAAAATTAATTAGTTTTGGCACTTATTATTTTGAGGTATAAATTAATCAATATACCATATTGCAAACAATTTATACCTCTTAGATTCTGCCAAAATTTAATTCTTTTTAACAATTTTTTATCTAATAGGAAATTTCTCATTTCCTATTAGATAAAAAGGCTATAATCGCCATTGCCTTTGAGATTTCCTCCTTTTAGTCGGAAACTCAAATCGGCACCAACAAAGTGCGACCAATGGTCGCTTTGTTCTCCCTATTAAATTTACTGTTATACATAATTAAACTAATTTTTATATTATTTAGGAGGAAAAATGTCTGAAGAAACCAAAAAAAATAATTTAATTGCTCATATTCATTCTTTTGAATCATTTGGAGCTGTTGATGGTCCTGGAATTAGATTTGTTGTATTTTTTCAAGGATGTGGGTTACGATGTAAGTATTGCCATAATCGAGATACTTGGCCTATGAATACTGGAATGGAATATACTAGTAATGAATTAATTTCCAAAATATCTAGATATAAAAATTATTTTACTGTATCCAATGGAGGTGTTACATTATCTGGTGGAGAACCTCTATTACAGCAAGATTTTCTATTAGAATTTATTCCAAAATTAAAAAAAATAGGTATTCATGTTGCAATAGATACATCTGGTAATTTTCCATTAACTGATAAAATAAAAAAAATAATAGATTTAACTGATTTATTTCTACTAGATATAAAATGTATTAATGATGATATTTGTAAAGATTTAGTAGGCTTTTCAAATAAATTAGAACTTGAATTTGCTAAATATTTAAGCAATATAAATAAAGATGTCTGGATTAGACAGGTTTTAGTTCCCGGAATTACAGATCATGAAGATGACTTACTTAAATTAAAAGAATTTTTATCTACTTTGAATAATATAAAAAAAGTAGAAATACTTGCTTATCACGATTTAGGAAAATTTAAGTGGGAAAATCTTGGTTGTAACTATGAATTAGATGATGTACCAAATGCTACAACAGAAGATGTTGCAAGAGCTAAAAGAATATTACAAATAGATAAATAAATTTAAAATATTATACAAATTATCTTATAATAAATAGTAATAATTCATTATTGACTATATTATGTTTATTTGATAAAATATTTATGTTTACATTTTGTTGAAAATTATTTATTATGAAAGGGGTTTTATTCTATGTTTAGAAAGAAAATAGAATTAACTTTCTATTTTCCCAATCGGGAATCTGCTTTAAAGTTATACGATGAAGCAATAAAGCTTGGAATTCCTTCTACATTTTCGTCAAGTTATGATTCTGAAATATCTGATATTAAAATCAGATATAAATCTTTTTGTACTGTAACCGTAGTAGAGCATTCGAAAACTGAAAAAAGGTTAATTGCATCTGCTTATGCTTTAGAAGGAATATTAATTAATTGAAATCCCTAAGTCAAACGAGAGCTCAAATTGAACTCTCGTTATTTATTGTATAGCAAAAATCGTTAAGAATACTCAATTTTTAAGTAAAAAGTCGATTTTTCCTATACAATAAGAAAAGTGGCTTCGCCACATGTGCATTTTGCTTCGCAAATATGCACTGCCCAAGGAAACTTAACCTTGTTGTATAGTAAAAATCTATCGATTTTTCCTATACAATAAAAAAGGATTCCTATTTAGAAACCCTTTTTTTTAGTTTTAGCAATATTTATTATAATCACAACAATCTTGTTTTTCTTTACAACATATTAATGTTATAATCCTTATTATTAATAATATTAGTAGTATTGCTGTAATTGCAATTATTGCTCCTAATCCTAATATAGTTGCTAAGCTTGTATAAGCTCCTACTATTAATCCTGCAATAAATAACAATAAAGATAACAATATACATACTATCACATCTACACAACACTTTGCTATTTCACAACATTTGTTTAACATATATTTCACCCCTTAACTAGTATTATAAATACTAGTTAATATATAATATGCAAATGTTTCATTTAATTTTACAATATTCGACAATTATTTTATATTCCAAATATTCCTTTTTTCTTTATTGGTGGTTGCTCATTCATTGTTTTAGCAAGTTCCATCATTAAATCTCTTTGCTCTTTAGTAAGTTTTTTAGGTACTTGAACAAGTACTGTAAATACAAAATTTCCTTGTGAACTATTATTAATATTTTTAAATCCTTTTCCTCTTATAGTAAATTTTGTGCCCGGTTGAGTTCCATCTGGTATTCTATATATTTCTTTTTTACCATCAACCATAGGTATTTCTAAATCTGCTCCTAAAGTTGCTTGAGTAAAAGTTATTGGTACTTCACAAATCACATCTTGACCTTTTCTTGTAAAAATACTATGTTTTTTCACATGAACTGTTATGTATAAATCTCCTTTTAATGCACCTTTTTCTCCTGGTTCTCCTTCTCCTCTAAGTACTATGGTTTGATTCTCATCTATTCCAGCAGGAATTTTTACTGTAACTTTTACTTGTTTTCTTACAGTTCCTTTTCCCTTACATTCTAAACAAGGATCTGTAATAATTTCTCCTGTACCATTACAATTTGTACATGGTCTTACAGTTTGCATTTGTCCAAATATTGTTGTTTGTGTTTGCTTTATTTGTCCTGTTCCATGGCACATTGAACAAGTTTGCTTTTTAGTACCTGGTTTTGCTCCTTCTCCATGGCAAGTATTACAAATTTCATTTCTAACTATTAAAATTTGCTTTTCTGTACCTAAAAAAGATTCTTCAAAAGTTATGTCAAGATTATACTTTAAGTCAGCTCCTTGTCTTGGACCATTATTTTTAGAAGAACTCCTTCCTCCAAATCCTCCTCCAAAAAATGAAGAAAATATATCTCCTAAATCTCCAAAATCTCCAAAGCCATCAAATCCTCCTGAAGATGAATATGAATAATAACCATTTCTTCCTCCAAAAGGTCCTCCTGCTCCTCCAAATCCTTGTGGATCTGCAGTTCCAAATTGATCATACATTCTTCTTTTCTCAGGATTTGATAAAGTTTCATAAGCCTCATTTACTTCTTTAAATTTAGCTTCTGCTTCCTTTTTATTGTCTGGATTTGCATCTGGATGATATTTTTTTGCAAGTTTTCTATATGCCTTTTTTAATTCATCATCACTTGCATTTTTTTGTACTCCTAGAATTTCATAATAATCTTTTCCTGCCATAATTTTTCTCCTTAAAAAGTCTTTTTATTTTTCAATTATGCTCAAATAATATTTTTCATAGTATTTGAGGTTGGAAAAAGTCCAACCTCTTAAAATTACTTATCTTTATATATTCTATAATTGTTTAAAGAATTGTGTTTTAGCAAGGCGAACGAGCTAGAAAGCCCCAGGTGTGCTTTTTGCACATTGAGGACTTTCGACGCAAAGTTCAACATAGCTAAAACCAATTATCAGCTTTAATCAATATAATTTGAAAAAGAATTGATTTTTGACTAGGAACGCAAACTAAAAATTTACGAGGCATACTCTTTGTATGTTGAGTAAATTTTTAGTTTGCAGTGACAACATCAAAAACAATTATCTTTCAAATTATTTTTTGTCGTCTTCGTCAACCTTATAATCAGCATCATATACATTACCACTTGCATCTGCATGTGGCTCTGCATTATTTGCTTCTCCATTATTTGCACCTGCTGCATTTGCTGCACCTTGTGCTTGAGAATATACTTTTTCAGAAATTGAGTAAAATACTTGTGTTAGTTTTTCTGTAGCAGACTTAATTACTTCAACATCTGTTCCTTCTAATGCTTTTTTAACATTTTCTATTTCTGTTTCAGCCTTTGCCTTTTCTTCTCCGCTTATTTTATCTCCTAAATCTGTAATTGTTTTTTGGCAGTTATATATTAAGCTTTCTGCATTATTTCTAACTTCAATTTCTTCTTTTCTCTTTTTATCTTCTGCTGCATGTGCTTCAGCATCTTTAACAGCTCTGTCAATATCCTCGTCAGTTAAGTTTGTACTTGCAGTAATTGCAACTTGTTGACTATTACCTGTTGCCATATCTTTTGCAGATACATGAACTATACCATTTGCATCTATATCGAATGTAACTTCAATTTGAGGTACTCCTCTTGGTGCTGCTGGAATTCCTGTTAATTGGAATCTTCCTAAAGTTTTGTTGTAAGCAGCCATTTCTCTTTCTCCTTGAAGTACGTGTATTTCAACACTTGTTTGGCCATCTGCTGCAGTAGAGAATACTTGTGACTTCTTAGTTGGTATTGTAGTATTTCTTTCAATTAATTTTGTAAATACTCCACCTAATGTTTCAATACCAAGTGATAATGGTGTTACATCAAGTAATACTAAGTCTTTTACATCCCCTGATAAAACTCCTCCTTGAATTGCTGCACCTATAGCAACACATTCATCTGGGTTTATTCCTTTATCTGGATCTTTTCCTGTTATTTTCTTAACTGCTTCTTGAACAGCTGGAACTCTTGTAGAACCACCAACTAATAATACCTTGTGTAAATCGTTTGCTGTTATTCCTGCATCCTTTAATGCATTTTGTACTGGTATTTTTGTAGCTTCAATTAAATCACTAATTAATTCTTCAAATTTTGCTCTTGTTAAAGTTACATCCAAGTGTTTTGGTCCATTGCTATCAGCTGTAATAAATGGTAAATTAATTTGTGTTTGTTGCATTCCAGAAAGTTCTATTTTAGCTTTTTCTGCTGCTTCTTTTAATCTTTGCATTGCCATTTTATCTTGTCTTAAATCTATACCGTTTGATTTTTTGAATTCATCTACTAAGTAAGAAATAATTCTCTCATCAAAATCATCTCCACCTAGTTTTGTATTTCCATTTGTTGCTAAAACTTCAAATACACCATCGCCAATATCTAGTATAGATACATCAAATGTACCTCCACCTAGGTCATAAATCATTATTT
>CALXYR010000046.1 GCA_944393025.1 uncultured Clostridia bacterium
TATTGAAGACTGAAAGCCTTTCATTTCAAAGGCTATCAGTCTTTTACTCTTTTTCAACTGTCAAATTTGAGATTATACAACTTTTATAATCATTTTGTCAATACATTTAAAGAAATTTGATTCTTCATATAATTTTTTATATATACTTAATATAATTATATGATATATTATATTAAAATATGCATAATTATTTCTTTGTATATAAATCATTTTTAGATTTATTTATTTTACTCTACATCTGCTTTCCATAATCCATGTTTATTGCAATAAGAATATATAGTTGTTCCATGTAGAAATGGTATTTTTGCTACCGCTTCTTCTCCCGGTTTTAATTTTATCATATATTCATTTTTGTCATTTACTGCTAAAATCCATTCTATATAATGTTCTTCTTCCATAACATGATTCACTTTTATAACAAGTTCATTATTTACCACTTCATAAGTTGGTACATGTTTTTCAACTGCTGCATCTACTGAATTTGGATTTAAAGTTTGCATTTCTTCATTACAACATTTTATTCCGCAATTATCGCATTTGCAATCTTTTAATATTCTTACCATAGCTCCACAACTATTGCATTTCTTTATAATTAATTCTTTCTCCATAATTTTTTCACTTTCCTTTCTTAATTATTTTTATGTTCATATTATATCACAAATATTTTATTTTGTATAAAATATTTTTTACTATATTTAATATTCTTTATACCTCTATGTTATTCCTTATTTCTTCATATTTTGCTTGTCCTATTCCCTTTACATTTTGTAAATCCTCTATTTTTTTAAAATTTCCATTTTGGTTTCTATATTCTATAATTTTCTGTGCGGTAGCAGGTCCAATACCTGGTAAACTATCTAATTCAGACTGATTAGCAGTATTAATGTTCACTTTTTCTTCCTCCTTTGAATTTAAGCTATTTATATTAGTATTACCATTTTCATCAACAATATACTTTGATATTTTCTCATTTTTATTAGGTATATATATTTTTTGTCCATCTTGAAGCTCATAGGCTAAATTAACCTGAGATAAATCTGCTTGTTTTGTTTCTCCACCTGCTTTTTTTATTGCATCTATTATTCTATCTCCTTTGTTTAAATGTATTACACCTTCTTTTTTTACTTCTCCTGTTATATGCACTATTATTTCATTGTTTTGTATTGTATCAATTGTATTTGTAATTATATTATTAATTTCATTTCTTTCGTTATTAGTATTTTCTGTTTGTAAAATTTCATTTAAATTTATTTCATTAGTATAATTTTGATTATTTTTATATATTAAATATATTAAAAATAATATTGTAAATATTATTACACTTATTATTATAATTTTTTTATCCTTTAACATAATTTCTCACCTCTTTACTAAATTTATTAAAAAATATTGAATTTTTTATATTTTTAATATATAGTAGTATATATTTTTAGTTGTTATTTTAATTCAGAAATGGAGGATCTTATGAAACAACTTAGAAAAATATTTTTTTTAACTACTATGATTTTTTTATTATTGCTACAAATAACTGTATGTTTTGCAGAAAATATAGATACAACAGATTATAACCCAGATAAATTCGTAACTAATTCGGATTCTGTTATTTTAATGGACCCTAAAACAGGTAATATTTTATATTCCAAAAATGCTTTTGAAAAAAAATATCCAGCAAGTACTACAAAATTAATGACTGCTATTTTAACACTTGAAAATTGTAAATTAGATGATGTTGTTACTATTAGCCGTAATGCTATTTATTCTATTCCAGTTGGTTATTCTCATGCATATTTAAAAGAAGGTGAACAACTTACTGTAGAAAATTTGTTAAATGTTTTACTTATTCCATCTGCTAATGATGCTGCAGTAGCACTTGCAGAACACATTGCTGGATCAGTTGAAGATTTTTCTAAAATGATGAATGAAAAGGCTAAAGAATTAGGTTGCTTAAACACAAATTTTGTTAACCCTAATGGTGTACATGATAGCAAACATTATTCTACTGCTTATGACTTAGCTCTTATTGGACAGTATGCTATGAAATTTGAAGATATATTAAGAATTGCAAAAATCTCTGAATATACATTACCAACTAGTAATAAATATAATAAAGAAAATAGATTTTTTACAGCTACAAATGGATTAATAACAAAAGACGATGAATATTATTATTCTTATGCAACTGGTTTAAAAACTGGATATACTGATAAATCCGGTTATTGTATTGTTGCAACTGCTAAAAAAAATAATGTGGAACTTCTTGAAGTTGTTTTGGATAGTCAATCTATTGAAGAAAGATATGAGGATTGTATAAATTTATTTAATTATGGATTTGAAAATTATTCAAATAAAAAATTAGTAAGTAAAAATGAAATTATAAAAAATATAACTGTGTCTGGTGCTACAAAAGAAACTAAAAATTTAGATGTTATTGCAAAAAATGATATTAACATTTTACTAAAAAATGATGTTGATATTGACTCTCTTGAGAAAAATATAGAAATATATAATAATCCTTCTGCTCCAGTTTCTGAAGGTGCTGTACTTGGAAAAATATCATATACTATAAATGATAAAACATATTCTACGGAGTTGATTGCTGCCAATTCAGTAGAAGCTACAAGTTTTGAATTAATTGTTTTTAGAATAGCTCTTATTTTCTTAATTTTATATTTGTTTACTATAATTTTTAAGAAAATAAACAATTTTGGAAATAAAAATAAATCGAAAAAAAATAATATTCATAAATCTATAAAAAAGTCTAAAAAAAGGAAATCTAAGACTGGTGGTAAATTTAAGTTTACACAAATAAATGAATATTTATAATTTTATCACAGTAAGCAATTAAAAACATTTGCTTACTGTGATTATTTTTTTGTTATACAATAATGTTACATTTCTTTGAACTGTACATATTTGCCAATCAACTTTTCTTACATTACATAATCTGTACCTATTATAATTGTTATATCTCTATTTGAATCAGATTCTCCCTCTACAACTATTTGTGTATTTAGTATTTCTTTTATTTTGTTTAAATCTTTTTCAGGAACATCTTTTCTGGTAATTATAGTAGTATTTGCGGTAGTAGAGGTATTTCCAGATTGTGTTATATTAAATCCACTTGCTTCTAGTTCACTTATTGCTTCATTTAATTTACTAGAACTTCCGCTTCCATTTAATATTTCTATACTTTCAATTCCAATAGTTTGTGTAGATTCTTCTTTCTCTTTCTCATCTTCTGGTGAAATATTATAGAAAAGCTCATTTATCATCTCTTTTGCTTTTTCTTCATCTACTGAATATATATATACCACATTTGCATAAATTGATTCTCCTGGTAATGTACCAGTCTTTATGTTATCAGTATTAAATTCTAATATATATGGTATATAATCTTTTATAGCATCAAAATTCAAATTTGTTTCTACATATTTTTCCATAATATCAAGAAATCCTAAAATTTTATTTAAATCCATTTTTTCAATGCTTTGCTTTAAAAGTTGAGTTAAAAATTCTTTTTGTGTTCTCATTCTTCCTAAATCTTCTATTCCATATTCTACTGGATAAGTTGATCCATCACTATTATGTCTAAAACGAACTAATTGTTCTGCTTTATCTCCATCTAGTAATTGATATCCTGCTTTTAAGTCAATATATAGATTTTGGCCTCTATCTGTATAATGCATATCTATTGGTACATCAAAATAAACTCCACCAATTTCATCTACTAATGCTTTTAAGGCTTCTGTATCCACTTTTAAGTAATACTGTACATTAATTCCAGTTAGTTCTCTTACTTCTTTTAAAGTATTTTCAGCTCCTGTTTGATAAACTGCATTTATCTTATCCCATGATGTTGCATAAGCTTCATTTTCACCAATAAATGTATCTCTTGGTATTGATAAAAGTGCTGCTTCTTGTGTTTTTGGATCATAAGAAGCTAAAATTATTGTATCTGTTAAATTTTGACTTTGTCCTAATATTAAACAATACATTTTATCTAAACTATTAACTGTTTCTTCATTATGACCTAATAATGTTTTAGATACACCAGCCCATCCTTCTTCTTTATATTTTTTATAAAATAATATTACTGTTGCTAAAATCAGTACAATTATTAGTAATAATATAACTCTTAATACTATACTCTTCTTCTTTCCCTTTTTGTTAACATTTTTTTCTTTGGATTTCAAAATAATTCACTCCCATTTTTAGAATCTATTTTACATTATACTAAATTTATTTAGAAATATCAACATTTTAGAGCATATTTTTTCTTAAATAGTTGCACCTAATATAATAATAAAAAATCATTATATTAGGTGTAAAATTCAATTTAAAATATTATTTTTAATAATAAGTTATTATTGTATAGGAATCCTCCTATTGTAGAATTATTTATTGTACTTGATACATCTGGATTTATCATTGGTGAAACAAAAGAAACTATAGCTAATATTATATATACAATAATTATCCCTTCTAGTAAACCATATATAATTCCTCCCAATTTATCAAATTGCTTGATTACAGGTAATTTTGCAATTAGAGAAGTTATTAGCTTTAAAAAGATAAATAATATTCTTGCTATTATAAATAGGCTAATCCATGTTCCTGCTTTTACTATTGTTATAGCAATTTCTCTTGATACACTATCTGCTACTGCTTCTTTTGCCATATCTGAAGCTTCGTTTACTTTTTCTTCTATGTAATTTTGTATTGTATCTGGAATATTTTTTTCTTCTTCATTTTCCTGTACTATCATATTTCTTATTGCTTGTTCTAGATTATCATCAATATTAGTATTGTTTATTATTAAGTTAGATATAGGAATAAATAAAATAAATGCTATTATTATTGATAATACAAATGATAATATTTTTATTAATGAACCTGTAAGTCCTCTTATATAGCCAATTATTACACATAAAATAATTATTGCCAAAATTGCTAAATCTACTATTATTGTCATTATATCACCTCCTATATTTATATTATAAATTTATAAATTCTAATTTATCTTTATAAATAATTCCAGCTACTCCATTTCCTATTACTACATTTTGTACTTCTTGTAGGGAAAAATATTTCTTTTTAAGCCATCCGCTTGTATTAATAAACTCTATTTCTTGTCCTAAATTTACTGCTATTATATCATTATAACTTTGTATATCTTTTGATGCACCTTCTACTGTATATACTTCATTTTTGCCATTATCAGTTCCTTTTATTTCTAAAACAGTATTAGTATTAAATATACCATCATTTTCTTCTGTAGCTTTATATATATAATTATTTAAATTAATATTTGCATAATTTATTTTTTTATCTTTTAAATCCATTAAAGAAGTTATGTTTTCATCTTTTATTGATATAATTTCATCATCATACATACATATTAATTGTCCATTCTTATGATATTCTAAGTTTATAATTAATTTGTTATTATCTGCGTTATGCTTATATATTACTGCTTCTGATGGACTCTCCTGTGCTTTTTCTATTGAAATTATTTTTATAATTGATTGAATTGTTGTTGCAGATGTATTTACTTCTGCAAATGCTAAATATTTATTATCATTTGATATTGTTGTATCAACAGCTGTAGTAGTTGATACATATGTCTTAAATAATTCCTTTCCATCTTTATTAAATATTACTATAACTGATTTATATGATGTTCCAGTTAAAATAACACTAACATATCCTTTTTCATTTACACTAATTTTTGAAATGTTTCCATCTACATTTTTAGTCCATAATATTTTAGAACCTGATATTAGATTTAATTTAGAACCATTCTTCTCGCTAATTGCTATGTATTTATTATTTACACTATATATTGGATTATTAATTTCTATATTTATTTCATTTTCCAATTTTCCACTAGTACTATATTGCATAAGTTTATTTTCTGCTAGTACACAAATATTTTTATTATATGCAAATATATTTACATTTGAGTTATAGTCTAATTCTATTGATTCTAATTTTTCTTGTGTTATATTTTTTCTAAATAAATATTGATCTAAAAATTTTCTAACATCTCTACTTGAATAATATAACAACATTGTTATTCCCATAACTACTGCGAATATTATAATTATTATAGTTATAATTAACTTCTTTTTATTTATATTTTTTTTAATATCTTCTTTGTCTTTTAATTCTATTATATTCTTCAAGAGTATTCCTCCTTTGTACATAATATTTATATCAGTTTTAATTAGTTTTTTCAATAGGTTTATAATTAATTATTAATTTTTTTATATTAATTAAATTTATTATTTTGTAATAATTAAATATATTATCTGTAGTGTTCCTAAAATACCAAAAACAGGATAAGTTAAATTAATAAGGTTTGAAAAACCTAAATTTGATATAAAAATTGCTGAAACACATAATATTATTGCCAACATTTTATATTTTTTATTTTCATTTGCGCAATTATTTAAAAAGCTATACCCTTCTGATATCATTGTTGTATATATTGAAAAAATTATTGCTATACCATAAGTATATTTGTATAATTTTCCATATTTATTTGCTATATGTACTATAGGCATTTCTATATTTACTATATTTTTTAATCTAATCATTATTATATATATAATTATTGATAAACACCAAAATATAATTGTTGTAATAGTACTAATCTTTTTCTCATTATTTTTTGTATACTTTTTTAAACTTATTAATATAGGAATTAATAATATACTATTATAACTAGCATATTGTATTGATTTACTAATCCAGTCTATTGAAATATTTATATTTTCCAAATCTATTTGTCTTATTTCGTTAACTAAATCTGATTTTATTCCTAACATAAATATAATAATTATTAATATTGGAACTATTATAGTACTTATAAATGTAATTCCTTCTATATTTTTCATAAATGTTATATAACAAATAAAAGTTATTATTATAACAGTTATTATATAAGGAATATCAAATTCTTGTTTAAAATACGCTGTAAATCCAGCTACCATTATATAAAAAGAAATTATTAAAAAAATATTAATAATTACACTTAATATTTTTTTTATTCTGTTAGGCATTTTAATTACTTCTAAAAATTTATTATAATTTGTAATATTATAATCATTTGATTTTTTTAGTACTTTATATATTACTATTCCTAGTAGTATACAAGAAATACTTATTCCTAATATTCCATTTTCGCCATAAATATTAAAAAAGCTATATATTTCTTGTCCTGAAGCAAATCCTGCTCCTATAATTGCCCCTATAATTGTAAATATTGCTTTTAATATATTTTTCATTAAAAAACCCCCTCATAATATTTATGAGAAGGTTCTTTTTTTATTACTTATATCATTTTTTTCTTCTTCTTATTTGCCATATTACAATTCCAAATATAATTATTACAACTGGTATTACAAATATTATACTTAATATAATTAAGTTTTGTTGTTCTGTAACTGTATATGCTGATGTTTCTGTATCTTTTCTAATTGTAATCATGTTTTCTCTTTCTGTTAAATAAGCTATAGAATTCATTGCTAAATCTTCATTATTATAAAAATCTAATGCATACATTGCTTGTTGCTGACTTATTGGTATTTGAAAATTAGTTATAAATACATTATTTGCATATACTATTAATTCTGATGTTGTTTCTTCATCAATTGTTTTTCTTATTAATGCTCCTACTGTTGAATTTCCTGCATCTTCATCTTTATCTGTCTTTGAAGTACTTGAAATAGAATAATCCGTTCTATAGAAAGAATCACTACTTGTTGTAGCTAATATTTCCACTTCTGCATGAAGTTCTTCTAATTTATCATTATCTACATCTATTTTTCCTGATGTCATAAAACATGCATTCATATTCATACTTGTTTCTTTTGTAACACTACTATATGGACTTACTGTTACAAGTATTGCAGATGGTGAACTATATAACATTCTACTAGAGTCTTGTTCTAACACTGCTCCTTTTGAAATACTTATTCCATATTCATCTAATACTTTTTGAAAATTAGGCATTTCTTTTCCTGTTGCATTTGGATCAGAAAATAATATAATCTTGCCACCTTTTTCTATATATTTTAATATGGAGTCTTTTTCTGCTTTTGTTATATCTTCTGCTAATGTTGTTATCATTAAAACTGAGCAATCATCAGGAACTTTTTCTACTGTTAATAAATCTAAATCATTAATTTCATAAGCTTCATCTTGTAAATCCAATAAGAAGTAATAAAAATAATCTGATGAATATTTATTATGGCCAGTTAAATTATATATTATTGGCTTCTTGTCTGTTGTAACATCTATTATTGCATTTGTTAATGCTTCTTCTGTTGTATCAATTTGTTTATATGTTGTATAATCATAAGTATATAAATCCACATCTGTTAAAATTTTATTTCTTTCCCCACTCTCTACTAATATTACATAGCTGTTTGCTGTAAATCCGTACTCATCCATTAAATCTGTTCTTGATGTTACATCATCAATTATTTCAACTTTTATATTTTTATTTACACTATTATATTTTTTAGCAAAATCTATTTGTGCTTCTGGCATATTTATAAGTGTAATTTTAACTTCTTCATTTACTGCTTCTGCTATTTGTTTTGACATATCTGAAAGACTATAAATTTTATCTTGTGTAAAATCTAAATCTGACCAATTTGCATCTTCTACAAAAATATTTATTCCTATGCAAACAGTAATTATTATTGCTATTAGCAAAATGGTTAATGAAGTTTGTTTAAATATCTTCCTTATTTCTATTCTACTTTTCTTTTCTTTTTTTACAACTAAATTTTTTTCTTGATTTTTATCATTATCTATAATATTCTCTTTATTTTTTTTCAAGTTAATTCACCTCTTCTCTACTTTACAGTTTTTCTTCTTTTAATTAATACAATAGTTATTAATATACACATTATTGTAATTGATAACAAACTTATTGTATCTGATATTGAAATTAATCCACTAGGGAACTTCAAAAATTTGTCTATTAAATCAATGCTTGAAAAAATACTGCTAAAATCAACTAAAAACCATGGTGCTACCAATACTCCTATAGTAATAATTGCTGATATAATTTGATTTTCAGTAATACTAGAAGCTAACATTCCAATTGAAATTGCAGACATAGCTACTAATAAAAATCCTATCATTGTTACAATTAAAGTTGGAATATTAATATCTCCAAAAAAGCTTATTATAGTTGCATATATTATTGAAAATATGAGTGTTACCATAATAACTGCAACTGCTGATAAGAACTTTCCTAATACAATTGATGTTACACTTCTTGGAGAAGTAAGTAATAATTGCTCTGTTCCATTTTTTCTTTCTTCTGAAAACATTCTCATTGTTAATAATGGTATTATTAACAATAATCCATATCTTGCTGTTGCATAATATAAGTCTCCCATAAATACTGATCCATATGAAATTGTTGTAAGGTAAAAGAATATGCTATACATAAGCATAAAAACACTTATAGCAATATAACCTATTGGAGATAAAAAATATGTTTTAATTTCTTTTTTAAATACTGCCCACATTATTTCTTTTCCTCCTTTTTATTTTCATCTATATTTTCTTTTGATTTATCTATTAATTTTATAAATGCATCCTCTAATGTTGTTTCTGTTTTCTTTAATTCGAATATTACAATTTCTTCTTTTGGTAATACTTCAAAAAGTTTTTTCCTTAAATCTATATCTGAAGAAGATGTTATAATATATTGTTTTGTTCCATCCTCATTGTCTTTAATAAATTCTATTGAATCTATTTGACTTATTTTTTCTTTTAGATTTTTAACATTATCTTTTGGATCTTCAACAATAATAGATATACTATTTTTATCTTTTGTAGCCTTTTCTAGATTTTCTGGGGTATCAATTGCAATAACTTTTCCTTTATTAATTATAATTACTCTTTCACATATTTGACTAACTTCAGGTAATATATGTGAACTTAGTATAACTGTATGTTTTCTTCCAAGCTCTTTTATTAAATTTCTTATTTCTGTTATTTGTTTTGGATCTAATCCTACTGTTGGTTCATCTAATATAATTACATCTGGATTACCAATTAATGCACCTGCCATACTTACTCTTTGCTTATAACCTCTTGACAAGTTTCTTATCAATTTATTTTGTACTTCTTCAAGCCCAACATCTTTTATTACTTTTTCTACTTCTTCTTTTCTAACATTTCTTTTTACCATTTTTAATTCTGCCATATATGTAACAAATTCCTTGGCAGTTAATTCATAATATAATGGAACATTTTCTGGCATATAGCCTATGTCTTTTTTTGCCTTTCTAGGCTTTTTAGAAATATCATTTCCATTTATTATAATTTGTCCATTAGTTGGTTCTATAAATCCTGTAATCATATTCATTGTTGTACTTTTTCCTGCTCCATTAGGTCCTAAAAAACCAACTACTTCGCCATCTTTAACATTAAAGCTAATATTATCAACAGCTATTGTATTTCCATACTTTTTTGTGACATTTTTTATTTCTATCACGGCTTTCTCCTCCAATCTCCTATTTCCGTATGTTTTTTCTCAACAATATTATCACTGTTTTTTTTTATATGCAATAATTTTCACAAAACTTTCACATATTAGCTTTGTTAAACATTAAGAATCTAGTAATTTTGACTATACACCCCAAAAATAGACATATATACCTCTTAAAATATATATGTCCAGCTTTTTTAATATTTAACACTATATTTAATTTAATAAAGATCTAATCCAAATTTCTTTTCCATTTTCATCTTTTATTCTTAAATTTGGAAATGTGTTTGAAATTCTATCGTTTGTAAAATAGTTATTTTCTACTATTTCTCTTATTTTGAATATTGGATTATTATTTTTAGCTTTATATTCTATATTGTATAAAACTCTATTTTGATAAGTTTGTATTGCCCATATTGTTGCAAGTCCATCTATACATAAAAATATAAATATTCCAAATTCTATAATATTCCTTTTATTTGGTATTATTATATTTACAAATTTATCTATTAATGGTTTTACAAATTTTATAAGTATAATAGCTAATATTCCCCAATAAATTGAGAATATCAAGCTAATTCTTCCATTTAAATTATATTGCAAATATTCATAATTCCAAAATCTAATTCCATAAATTGACTCTAAAATGTAACTTAATATATATTCTCCTATTGATCCTATTATAAAACCTGCAATAAATAGTTTTATAATATTTTTTAAATTCATTTTATCTAAAATATATATTAGAATTGCTCCACATACTCCATATACTGGGCAAAACGGTCCCCATATAAACCCTTTTCTACTTTCTAATATACCCATTGTAAAATAGCAATACAATGTTTCAATTACTAATCCTAATATGCTAAATATTAAGAAATACCAAAACATTTGGTGAACAGTTACTTGTTTTTTATTTTCCATATAAGCTCCTTTTATTTATTCTTTAAATATGTTCATTTAATATTATATAGTATTTTCTAATTTTTTTCTATTATTTGTAGTGTTACAATTGATGTGAAACAAAAGAAGTAGAAAAAAAGTGATTCAAGTAGTATAATTGAATTGTTCAAAAT
>CALXYR010000047.1 GCA_944393025.1 uncultured Clostridia bacterium
TACAAAAAGATTTAAAAGAAAACCAGATGAAACATTAGAAGTAATTCAAAATTTATATGAGAAAAAATTAGTTACATATCCTAGAACAGATGCAAGAGTACTTTCAACAGCAATAGCAAAAGTTATTTCAAAGAATTTAAATGGAATAGCAAAAGGTTATAAAGATGAAGAAGTGCAAGAATATATAAAACAAATGTCAGAAGAAAAATATAAAACAGATTTAACTAAAACTAAATATGTAAATGATAGTAAAATAACAGATCATTATGCAATAATTCCAACAGGGCAGGGATATGAAAATTATGAAAAACTTCCAGAACTTCATAAACAAGTATATAAAGTAATTACAAAAAGATTTTTAGCAATATTTTATCCACCAGCAGAGTATAATAAGATTTCAATAAAAATAAATATAGATAATGAAGAATTTAATGCTAGTGGAAAAGTTTGTACTAAACAGGGGTATTTAGAAGTATTGAAAGAAAGAAAAGAAGAGAAGCGGACAAAATGTGGAAAACAGTAGTAAAAGCAACAACGAAGATGTAAATACTACAAATGAGAAACAAAATATTGATAATATGAATTTGAAATTATTAAATAATTTAAAAAAAGGACAAGAAATAGAAGTAGAAAATTTTGAAATAAAAACATCTGAAACAAGTGCACCACCTAGATATAATTCGGGTTCAATAATTTTAGCTATGGAAAATGCAGGAAAACTAATAGAAGATGAAGAATTAAGAGAGCAAATAAAAGGTGCAGGAATTGGAACAAGTGCAACAAGAGCAGAAATAATAAAAAAACTAGAAAGAATTAGTTATATAGCAATAAATAATAAAACACAAATAATAACTCCAACAAAAAAAGGAGAAATTATATATGATGTAGTAAATAACTCTATGCCAGATATGTTAAATCCAAAACTTACAGCAAGTTGGGAAAAAGGCTTAGATATGGTTGCTAAAAAAGAAATCAAACCAGATGTATTTATGGAAAAACTAGAGAGTTATATTAATTCGAAGGTAAATAAATTAGTAGTAAAGTGGTAGGAAATAAGAATTAGGAAATATATAACCTAGTTCTTGTTTTTTACTACATTCACCTTTTATGTTATCTTAACATAAGATATAGCAAAAAAGAAAATAGTATAAAATAGAAATATTTTAAGAAAGGGTGAATATAATGCCAAGTTACATAATAGAAGGAGGAAAAAGATTAGAAGGTGAAGCAACAGTTTCAGGTTCTAAAAATGCTTCACTTCCAATACTTGCAGCTACAATATTAAACAATGGAATAACAAAATTATATAATGTACCAGAAATAAGAGATACAAAAATAACACAAGAAATTTTAAAATTTTTAGGATGTAAAGTAAAAAAAAGTAAAGGAAAAATAGAAATAAATTCAAAAAATATAACTAAGAAAGAAATACCAGAACATTTAATGCACCAAATGCGTTCAACTGTTATATTAGCAGGTGCAATATTAGCTAGATTTAAAGAAGTAACATTTTCTTATCCTGGTGGATGTGATATTGGATCAAGACCAATTGACCTTCATTTAAGTGGTTTTGAAAAATTAGGAATAAATATTGTAAAAAATGCTGGATTTATTGTATGTAAATGTGATAA
Organism: uncultured Clostridia bacterium; assembly: GCA_944393025.1. Lineage (GTDB taxonomy): Bacteria > Bacillota > Clostridia > TANB77 > CAG-508 > CALXVA01. The sequence continues at coordinate 1,632 of CALXYR010000047.1, forward strand.
AATAGTAGGCGCAAATATTAATTTGGATTTTCCAAGTGTAGGAGCAACAGAAAACATTATTTTAGCCTCTGTTTTTGCAGAAGGAGAAACCAATATTACAAATGCAGCTATGGAACCTGAAATAGTAGATTTAGCAAATTGTTTAAATAAGATGGGAGCTAAAATAGAAGGGGCAGGAACAAGTAATATAAAAATAATAGGTGTAAAAAGATTAAATGAAGTTAGTTATACAATTATGCCAGATAGAATAGAAGCAGGAAGCTTATTATGTATGACAGCAATTACAGGAGGAAAAATTAAACTAAATAATGTTATATTAGACCACATAAATCCAATTGTAAACAAATTAGAAGAAACAGGTTGCAAAATAGTAAAAGATAAATCAAGTATTTTATTAGAAGCGCCTAAAAAATTAAAAGCAGTAGATATAAAAACTATGCCATATCCAGGATTTCCAACAGATATGCAATCAGTATTTGCAAGTATTTTAACTGTAGCAAAAGGAACTTCAATTATAGTAGAAAATATATTTGAAAATAGATACAAATATATGAGTGAACTTAAAAAAATGGGAGCTAAAATTACTATAGAAGGAAGAACAGCAGTAATTAAAGGAGTTAGAAAATTAACTGGAGCAAAAGTATTAAGTACAGACCTAAGAGGAGGGGCAGCATTGGTTTCAGCAGCATTAGTTGCTAAAGGAGAAACAGAAATTACTAATATCGATTATATATTAAGAGGATATGAAGCATTAGATGAAAAATTAAGAAAATTAGGTGCAAATATAAAGATAAAAGAAGGTGATTAGATGCCAAGAGTGACAAAAGAAAAGAAAAATACCAATAAAAAAAATAATAATTTAAAAAATAAAAATAAAAAGCAAGAAACAAAAGAAGAAAAATTTAGTTTTGATGAAGAGATAGTAATAGGTTTAAAAAAAATAGAAGAAAAAAAAAAAATAAAAGAAAATAAATCTAAAAATAAAAAGAAAAAAGTAAATAAAAAAAATAATACAAATGAAAATAATAATATTTTAATTAAATCTAAATATATGAGTAATTATGATGAAAATAATGAAAATTATTCAAATAATATTAAAAAAAAGCAACCTAAAAAAATGATTAAAAAAAATGAAAAAAAGATTAATAAAAAGAAGAAAAAGAAACTAAAAATAATTAAATTTTTCATTTTAATACTTATTATTTTAGGTGGAATTATATATGCAATGTTATCACCTGCTTTTAATATAAAGAATATAAATGTAATAGGAAATTCAAAAATTTCTTCTGATACAATAATAAGTTTATCTGGATTATATTTTGAACAAAATATTTTTAATATTAGTAAAACTCAAATTGAAAATTCAATAAAACAAAATGCCTATATAAATAATGTTGAAATAAAACGAAAATTACCAGATACAATTGAAATAGAAGTTGAAGAAAGAATTGCTACATATATGTTAACATTAGGAAATGCTTATGTCTATATAAATAATCAAGGTTATATATTAGAAATTACAACAGAAAATATAAATGAGCCTATTTTAATAGGTTATAAAACACCAGAAAAAGATATTATAGAAGGAAATAGATTAAATGAAGAAGATTTAAAGAGAATTAACGATGTATTAAAAATAGTAGAAGCAATGTCAAGTGGAGAAAAAGCAATAAATGATTTAATTACTCAAATAGATATTACAGATAGGAATGATTATATACTAACCTTAGAAAAGGAAAAGAAAAAAATACATTTAGGAGATGTTTCAGACCTAAGTACAAAAGTATTATGGATTGATAAATTTTTAGAAAAAGAAAAGAAAAGTGAGGGAACTTTATATTTAAATGTAAATTTAAATACAGAAAGACCATATTTTAGAAAAAAAGTTTAAGGAGGAGATTTCTTGGTAAAAAGAAAAATAGCGATAACTTTAGGTATTATGTGCTTTTTATTAACAATAGCATTATGTGTTCAAATTAAAACAATGGATTCTGCAAGTTCAACTGTTTCTAGAACTTTGTCAGATAATGGATTAAGAGACGAAGTACTAAAAATGAAAGCAAAGTATGATGATGCATCAAAAGAATTAGAACAAAAAGAAAAAGAATTAGAAAAAATAAGACAAGCTGCAACACAAAATGATACTACATCAGAAGCAAAAGAAAAAGAACTTAAACAAAATAATATGATATTAGGAAATATAGATGTAACAGGTGATGGCGTAGAAATTGTTTTAGCAGATGCAACAGTAAAAAATAACTTAAATCCATCTCTTCAAATTATTCATTATGATGACTTACAATTAGTAGTAAATGAATTAAAAAATGCAGGTGCAGAAGCAATAGAAATAAATGGACAAAGACTAGTAAATACATCAGCAATTACATGTGAAGGGAATATTATAAAAATAAATGGAGAAAGAATAGGATCGCCATTTTATATAAAAGCAATAGGATCTCAAAGCCTACTATATGGTGCATTAACAAGAGCAGGATCAATTATAGATTGGATAAAAAATGATGGGAATACAGCTGAAGTAAAGAAAGTTGATAATATTACAATATCTAAATATGTAGGAACAATAAGTCATGATTATATTAAAGAATCGAAATAGGAGAGTGATTGTGTGAAAAAATTCAAGATAAGAGGTGATATAACAGTAGTTACAGTTGTTATATTTATAGTCTGTATAGTTTTAGTAAGTGTAATGTTTATGCAATTTAGAACAATAGAGCAAACAGAAATAACTCAAATTGAGACTATGAGAGAATCAGAATTAAGAACAGCTTTATCTGAATGGAAAACAAAATATGAAGAATTAGAAAAACAATTAGAGGAAATAGATGATAAAATAAATGAATATAACGAAACTATAGAAAACAATGAAGAAACAGCAAAATTAATTGATGAAGAATTAAAAGAATCTAACATATTAGTTGGAAAAACTGATGTAGAGGGTGAAGGGGTTATTATTACATTAAATAACAATAGTAAAAATGTAAAAGCTTATGATTTAATAGATTTGGTAAATGAGTTAAGATATGCAGGTGCAGAAGCAATTTCTATAAATAATACAAGAGTTTTAGCAATGACAGATATAATAGACATGGCAAATGATACATATATAATGGTGAATCTAGAGAGGTTAGAAGGAGCGCCATATGTTATAAAAGCTATAGGAAATAAGGAATATATATCTAGCATATTAAGTTTAAAAGGAAGCGGATTTATAGATAGAGCTACTACAAATGGCTTAACTGCTAGCTTAGAAGTAAAAAATAAGATAGAAATACCAAAATATAATGGAGAAATAAAAATAGAATATATGAAAGAATTAGTAAAGGAATAAAGTTAATAGGAGGTTATTATGATTTTTATAGCAATATTATTAGGATGCTTAATAGGAGCATTAATAGGTATTAATATGCCAATTATTTCATATACATATTCGGGGTATTTAGCAATAGCTATAATTGCTGCATTAGATTCTGTATTTGGAGGAATTTCATCTACATTAAATAAAAACTTTGATTTAAAAGTTTTTGTTTCAGGATTTTTTGGAAATGCTATTCTTTCTATATTATTAACTTATTTGGGACAAAAGTTAAATGTAGATATATATTTAGCAGCAATAGTAGTATTTGTTGGAAGAATGTTTAATAATTTAGCTATAATAAGAAGATATTATTTAAATAAATGGACCATAGACAGACAAAAAAATATAAAAAATAACAAAAAAGTACAGCAAAAAGATATTAAATAACTTATAAATATTAATTTAAATTTAATATTTCAAAATTATTACAAAATTATTACAAAATTATTACAAATTCTATTGACATTTTTTTTAAAATGTAATATTCTAATGAACAAATGAAAGCACAAAAAAATGGAGGAATGAAACTTGGCTATAGGGGATATTATCGTAGGAATGGACATTGGAACTTCTAAGGTAAGTTTAGTAGTTGGAGAAGTTAATAATTTTAATCAAATAGAAATCCTATGTACTATGAGCAGTAAATGTAGAGGTATAAAAAAAGGAAAAATTATAGATGAAAATGAAATAGTTTTAGTAGTTTCTAAACTTATAAAAGAAGCTGAAGAAGAACTAGAAATGGAAATAAATTCTACTTATCTAACAATACCAGGTAAATATGTTACAATAGTACAAAATAGCATAACTAAAGAAGCTAAGGACAAGTATTCGGGAATTACAGGAAAAGATGTTACTACAGCTATATCTCAAGTAAAAGACATAGATATACCAGAAGGAATGCAAATAATAGACATTGTAACAGAACAATTTATACTAGATAATGGAAAAATTGTTCAAGATCCTGTAGGAAGTTTAAGTTCTAGCTTTACAATAAAAGCTCAAGTTATATTAGCAAGTAAAGAATATATGAAGCAGTTAGCTAATATATTCAGAAAAGCAGATATTGATATTGATGGATTAGTTCCAATAACACTTGCTGAAAGAAGCTTGGTATTAGATGGAAATGAATTAAATGATAATGTTATGCTATTAGACATAGGAGCTGGAAATACAGATATAGGAGTTTTTGAAGGTTTATCTTTCTCATATACAAATACAATACCACTTGGGGGAGATAGTATAACAAATGATATTGCATTAGTATTAAATATATCAGAAGAAGAAGCTGATAAATTAAAACATCAATATGGATTAGCATTAAAGTCTTTTATAGACAATGATAGCGAAATATTATTAAATACTTGCAAAGATGAAAATAGAAGAATTATTAAAAGTTCAGAACTAATAGAAATTATAGAAGCAAGAATAGAAGAAATATTTTCATTAGTAAATAGAGATATTTCAGCACAAGGAATTAAACCAAGAATAAATAATGTAATTTTAACAGGACAAGGTATTACAAACATAAATAAAAGTGATGTTGCAGGCAAAATAATTTTAAATATACCAGTAAAAATATCTACAGGAAGATTAGTTAGTACAGTTAGACCAGAATATAGAACAGCATATGCTTTAGTAAGATATATTGCATCAAGACCATTTGCAAAAAACTTATCTAGTAGTATAGATTCAAAATCAAAAGAAAATATTTTTCAAAATATTCTTGAAAGAATTAAAGAATTCTTTTATTCTTAAAATAAATATAATAAAAATATAGAGGAGGATAAACAATTATGTTCATGGATAATAGCATAGATGAAAATGCAATGATGGATGGAACAGCCACAATTAAAGTAATAGGTGTAGGTGGAGCTGGAAATAATGCAGTAAATAGAATGGTTGAATCAGGAATAAAAGGTGTTGAATTTATAACAGTAAATACAGATAGACAAGCGTTATTACTTTCAAAAGCTGCATCTAAAATACAAATTGGAGAAAAAATTACTAGAGGTTTAGGAGCAGGTGCAAATCCGGATATAGGTGCACAAGCAGCAGAAGAAAGTAAATCTGAAATAGCAGAAGCTTTAAGAGGAGCTGATATGGTATTTGTTACAGCTGGAATGGGTGGAGGAACTGGAACTGGAGCAGCACCAATTATAGCAGCAACTGCAAAAGAAATGGGAATACTAACAATAGGGGTTGTTACAAAACCATTTACATTTGAAGGGAAAAAGCGTTTATCTCAAGCAGAAAGAGGAGTAGAAAGCTTAAAAGGAAAAGTTGATACATTAGTAGTAATTCCAAATGATAAATTATTACAAATAATAGATAGAAAAACATCAATTGTAGAAGCATTTAAAATGGCAGATGATGTATTAAGACAAGGTGTACAAGGTATATCAGACTTAATAGCAATACCAGGATTAGTAAACTTAGACTTTGCAGATGTTAAGACAATTATGCTAAATACAGGAATGGCTCACATGGGAGTTGGAAGAGCATCAGGAGAGAATAGAGCAGAAGATGCAGCAAAACAAGCTGTACAAAGTCCACTATTAGAAACATCAATAGAAGGTGCAAGAGGAGTAATTATAAATATTACTGGAGGTACAAATTTAGGATTACATGAAGTAAATACAGCTGCAGAACTTATTCAAAGAAGTGTAGATCCAGAAGCAAATATTATATTTGGAGCAGTTATAGATGAAAGCTTAGATGAGGATATAATTATAACAGTTATAGCAACAGGATTTGAAAAAGAATCAGGAATAGGAAATAATATTCCTGTTGGAGAAATAGTAGAAAAAGCATGGGATAAAAAAATTAATTCTATACCAAATCCAACAGATAATTCAAATCAAGCAGATAATCTAGATATACCATCTTTTTTAAGAAATAAAAGAGGAATTAATAAATAAATTTTTTACATATTTAATGTCTAAAAAAAATAGTATTAATATAAAAATGATATAAAAAGAAAGAAATAATCAAAATAAGTAGATTATTTCTTTTTTTGTGCTCTATAAAATGACAGATTTTTTATATTAAAAGTTATACAATATGGACATGAAAATTAATATCTTATAAGAGAATGGAGGCTGTAGTGACAATTTATATTGATATAGTATTATTAGAGAATTTATTAATGAACTATATAATTTTATTAGGAACAGGTTATATTATAAAAGCAAAAATTAAACACATAAAACTTATTATTTCTAGTTTTATAGGCGCTATATATGCACTGTTGGCATATATGGAAATATTTCCAATATATGCTAATTTTATAACTAAAATGTTATTAGCAATTTGCATGATTTATATAGGATTTAATCCTAAAAAAATAAAAGGACTAATAAAAGAATTAATAGTATTTTTTCTCGTATCATTTTCATTAGGAGGATGTGCTTTTGCTCTTTTATACATGATTAAACCTCAAGAAATTTTTGTTAAAAATGGTGTGTATATAGGAGTATATCCATTAAAAATAGCTTTGCTTGGGGGAATTACAGGCTTTATTATTACATATATATCATTTAAAGTAGTTAAAAACCACATAAACAAAAATGAAATTATATATACTGCAATAATAAAGATAGAAGAAAAAAAGTTAGAAATAAAAGTACTTTTGGATACAGGAAACATGCTAAAAGATCCAATTACTGGAGATACTGTAATAATAGTTGAAAAAGAAAAATTATATGAAATTTTGCCAATAGAGTTATTAAATGATATAGATGATTTTTTTGAAATTAATAACAAAATTATTAAAAATGAGTATCAAACAAGATTAAGAATTATTCCTTTTACATCTGTTGGAAAAAGAAATGGAATGATGGTTGGAATAAAAGCAGATTATGTATCTATAATAACTGATATAGATGAAATTAAAAAAAATGATGTGATTATATGTGTATATGAAAAAAAGTTTAGTAAGACTGACAAATATTCAGGACTAATTGGATTAGATATTTTAGAAGGGAGTGAAAGAAATGAATATATTGCAAATATTAAAAAATAGTATAAGTACTATATATGTAAAATATATAGGAGAAAATGAATTAGAGGAGTTTCCTATATATTACATAGGGGGAAGTCAAACTCTGCCTCCACCATTAGAAATAAAAGAAGAAGAAGAAATTTTAGAAAAATTATCTAAAGGAGATGAATCTGTAAGAAAAATTTTAGTAGAGAGAAATTTAAGATTAGTGGTATATATAGCTAAAAAATTTGAAAATACAGGAGTGGGAATAGAAGACTTAATTTCAATTGGAACAATTGGATTAATGAAAGCGATAAATACATTTAATACAGACAAAAATATAAAATTAGCAACTTATGCATCAAGGTGCATTGAAAATGAAATATTAATGTATCTTAGAAGAAGTAATAAAATAAAAGGAGAAGTATCTATAGATGAACCACTTAATCAAGATGGTGATGGAAATGAATTATTACTTTCAGATATTCTAGGTACAGATCCAGATGTAACATCAAGAAGAATAGAAGATGAAGTAGATAAAAAGTTATTAAGAACATCTATGAGTAAATTGAATAATAGAGAAAGAAACATAATGGAATTAAGGTTTGGATTTATAAGTGGAAATGAAAAAACTCAAAAAGAAGTTGCAGATATGCTTGGAATTTCTCAAAGTTATATTTCAAGATTAGAAAAAAAGATAATAAATAAAATGAAAAAAGAGATTATTAGCAAGACAGGGTAAAATGTAGAATAGTGTCAATGGGAATATGAATATGAATTCTTTTTTTGGAAATAATTAGAATAGCAAAGTTATTTTCAAAAGGAGGATTAATATTGATTAATAAAGTTGAAATTTGTGGAGTAGATACATCTAAACTTCCAGTTTTATCAAATGAAGAAAAATTAATATTATTAAAACAAATAAAAGAAGGAAATAATGAGGCAAGAACTAAATTTATAAATAGCAATTTAAGATTGGTATTAAGTGTTATTAGAAGATTTTTCAGCAAAGGAGAAAATGCTGATGATTTGTTTCAAATAGGATGTGTTGGATTAATAAAAGCAATTGATAATTTTGAGATAGAACAAAATGTTCAATTTTCTACTTATGCAGTACCAATGATAATAGGAGAAGTAAAAAGATATTTAAGAGATAATAATTCGATAAGAGTTAGCAGATCAATAAGAGAATTAGCATACAAAGTTGTAATGGAAAAAGAAAAATTTATAAAAGAAAAAGATAGAGAACCTACACTGGAAGAACTATCACAAATTTTAGGAGTTATGAAAGAAGATATTGTTATGAGTATTGATGCGATTCAAACCCCAATTTCCTTACAAGAACCAGTTAATGGGAATAATATAGATAATATAAATATAGAAGATCAAATAAGTGATAAGAAAAATAGTGATACTTATTGGGCTGAAACAATTACAATAATAGAAGCAATAAAAAAATTGAACGAAAAAGAAAAAATGATAATCGGAAAAAGATTTTTTGAGGGAAGAACACAAATAGAAGTAGCAGAGGAAATTGGAATATCACAAGCTCAAGTATCAAGATTAGAAAAAAATGCAATAAACCATATAAAACGATTATATAAATAAGGAGTACATTTATTGTATTCCTTATTTTTGTATAGAAAAAATAGTTGGATTTGGCATGGAGTATCTGATATCAAAAAATAAAATAAAAATAGGCATATCATTATAGAAAAGGAACATATAATATATAAAGAATTAATATGAAGGGATAAAAATATGAGCCAAAAAGGAATGGATTTTAAACACAAGGAAGTTATAAATATAAATGATGGAAAAAAATTAGGATATGTTCAAGATGTATGCGCTGATTTAGAAACAGGGACGATAACTAGTATAATAGTTCCTGGAAATACAAAGTTTATGGGAATCTTTTCAGGAGGAAATGAAATAGTAATACAATGGCAAAATATAAAATGCATAGGAGAAGATGTTATTTTGGTTGATATATAATTTTATTGTATAGTCGAAATCTGTCAATTTTTCTATACAATAAAAAGTAGTTTTCTAAGCAATGACAAAATCTTCTAAAAAACAACAAAATTTCGGTCAACTATAAAAGTAAATTCTATTTGGAAAAAGTAACTTCTAATTACCGAGAAAAAGCTATTTAAAAGCACAAAAATGATAAAA
>CALXYR010000048.1 GCA_944393025.1 uncultured Clostridia bacterium
TCTTACAAATTATGTTTTGTGTAAAAATTATTTCCATACTTATATATTTCATTTGGAAGTTACTTTTAAAATTTTTGCAATATTCCCCATCACCATTGACACAAAAAAAGTGTTGCAATTATTAAAAAAGTGTGATACAATACTATATGTACAAAATATACCTTATACTTAGTTTTAGGAAATAACACCACTTTAACTCAGTTTAAGGCAAATTGAATATAATATAGGAGGTGCAACTATGACAATAGAAAAAAAGCAAGAAATAATTAAAGAGTATAGAAGAGATGAAAAAGATACTGGTTCTCCAGAAGTTCAAATAGCTCTTTTAACACAAAGAATTAATGAGTTAACAGAACATTTAAAAGTTCATAAAAAAGATAATCATTCAAGAAGAGGACTTTTAAAAATGGTTGGTTCAAGAAGAAATTTACTTAACTATTTAAGTAAAAAAGATATTCAAAGATATAGAGATATAGTTGAAAAATTAGGATTAAGAAAATAATTATTGCATAATGGGCGTTTAGCTTTGGCTTAACGCCCTTTTGCAAAGAATGTAGATTATGCAATAATCAAAATTGAGGTATTACTAGCACAAAAAATTAGTAGGTAGCTTGTATAATGTGCTACTTAGCTTTAAATAGCATAGTATAGAGGTTACAACTAATTTTGTGCTATTAATAAAACAATATATAGAATAAAAAATATAGAAAGGAGTAGTATGATTTATAAATCATACAAACAAAATTATGTTTAAAAGTTATAGTACAAAATTAGCAGGAAGAGATTTAGTAGTAGAAACAGGAAAAATTTGTGGACTTGCAAATGGAAGTGTAGTAGTAAAATATGGAGATACAGTTGTAATGGTAAATGTTACAGCAGCAAAAGAACCAAAAGAAGGAATAGACTTTTTCCCACTATCAGTAGATTATGAAGAAAAATTATATGCAGTAGGAAAAATACCAGGAAGTTTTACTAAAAGAGAGGGAAAACCAACAGATAAAGCAATACTTACATCAAGAGCAATAGATAGACCATTAAGACCATTATTTCCAAAAGACTTTAGAAATGATGTATGTGTTACAGCTACAGTTTTATCAGTAGAACAAGATAATAGCCCAGAAGTTTGTGCAATGATAGGAGCAGCTGCAGCATTAGAAATATCAGATATACCATTTAATGGACCAACAGCAGCAGTAGCAGTAGGTTGGGTAGATGACAAGATAGTGATAAATCCAACAGTTAAACAAAGAGAAAAAAGCAAATTAACTGCAACAGTAGCAGGAACTTTAGAAAAAATTACAATGATTGAAGCAGGTGCTGAAGAAATACCAAATGAAAAAATGTTAGAAGCAATAAAAATGGCACATGATGAAATAAAAAATGTATGTAATTTTATATCTAGTATAAAGCAAGAAATAGGAAAACCAAAATTCGAATATCAAAGTTTTGCTGTTGAAAAAGAATTTTATGAAGATATAGTAGCTAATTTTAAAGAGAGAATGTATCAAGATGTACAAGCTACAGATAAAGAAGTAAGAGATGCTAATATAGATAAAATTACAGAAGATATAAAAAGTTATGTGGCAGAAAAATATGGAGAAGAAGCTGTAGAAGAAAGAAAAATGGAAATAGCAGACAGTATACATGACTTAGAAAAAGCTTGTGTAAGAGAAATGATATTAGAAGAACATAAACGCCCAGACGGAAGAAAAATAGATGAAATAAGACCTCTTTCTTGTGAAGTAGGAGTTCTTCCAAGAGTACATGGAAGCGCAATATTTACAAGAGGACAAACACAAGTAATGTCTATTGTAACTTTAGGCATGAAAAGTGAAGAACAAATATTAGATGGAATTGATGAAGAAGAATCAAAAAGATATATGCATCAATATAACTTCCCATCATATTCAGTAGGAGAAGCAAGACCATCAAGAGGACCAGGAAGAAGAGAAATTGGTCATGGCGCTTTAGCAGAAAAAGCATTAGTTCCAGTATTACCTTCAGAAGAAGAATTTCCTTATGCAATAAGAGTTGTATCAGAAGTGCTCTCATCAAATGGATCAACATCACAAGCAAGTATATGCGGAAGTACACTTTCATTAATGGATGCAGGTGTTCCAATTAGAAAACCAGTTGCAGGTATTTCCACAGGATTAGTTACAGATAAAAATAATCCAAATAGATATATAATGCTTACAGATATTCAAGGAATAGAAGATTTCTTTGGAGATATGGACTTTAAAGTTGGTGGTACAAAAGACGGTATTACAGCAATACAAGTAGATATAAAAATTGATGGTTTAACTTATGATATTATAAAAGAAGCATTTGAAAGAACAAAAGTAGCAAGAGATTATATACTAGATGAAATAATGCTTCCAGTTATTGATAAACCAAGAGCAGATATATCTAAATATGCACCAAGAATATTAACAACCAAAATAAACACAGACAAAATAAAAGATGTTATAGGAACTGGTGGAAAGGTTATAAACAAAATTATAGAAGAAACAGGTGTAAAAATAGATATAGAAGAAGATGGACAAGTTTTTGTATATTCAAACGATATGGAAAGTGCTGAAAAGGCAATGAAAATGATAGAAATAATTACAAGAGAAATAGAACCAGGAAAAATATATGATGGTGTAATTACTAAAATAATGTCATTTGGAGCATTTGTAGACTTAGGCGGAGGAAAAGAAGGTTTACTTCATATATCAAAAATATCTAGCAAAAGAGTAGAAAAAGTAGAAGATGTACTTTCAGTAGGAGATGAAATTACAGTTAAAGTAACAGATATAGACAATCAAGGAAGAATCAACTTAAGCATGAAAGATTTAGAAGAATAATTCCTTCGCTTTGGGGACAGGTCTAAAACCGAATAAAAATTCGTTTTGGGGACAGGTCTGAAAACGAAAAAAAGTTCGTTTTTAGACCTGTCCCCAAAACGAAAAAATTTTTCAAAAGTGTTGTAAAATTTATAAATAATTGGTATACTAATGTTATTAAAAAAGCAATATAATTTTTACTAATATATATTTATAAATTTTTAGGAGGTATTATTATGGAAGAAAATAAAAATGTTGAGGAAGTTGTAAATAAAGAGGAAAATCAAGCAGAGGTTACACTTGAAAATTCAAATATTAAAATTGCAGATGATGTTATTGCAGTTATAGCAGGAGCAGCAGCTTCAGAAGTTCCAGGTGTTTCTTCAATGGCAGGTGGTTTTGCAGGAGGAATTTCAGAAGTATTTAGTGGAAAGAAAAATTTTGCAAAAGGTATTAAAGTAGAAGCAGGTGAAAAAGAAACAAGAATAGATGTTAATATTATTGTTGAATATGGTGTTAGAATACCAGATGTAGCTTTTGAAATCCAAAACAGAGTAAAAAAAGCAGTAGAAGGTATGACAGGATTAAAAGTTGTTGATGTGAATGTTCATGTACAAGGTGTAAATACAGATGTGAACAATGTAGAAGAAGTAAAAGTAGAAGATTCAAATAAATCAGAATAGTTATTTGTAAATTATTATAGCAAATATAAAACTAATAGAAGGGAATAAAAATAATGAAAATAATTGAAAGAATATCTTTAACACTTTTTTCAAGTTTAATACTTATAATATCTGTAATTTTATGTCTTACAATATTTGGATGGTTAGATACAAATACTGTAGGAAAAATAATCAATACAGCGATAACAGGTGATATAACATCAAAAATATTATTAGGTTTATCTATAATATTTATATTATTAGCAATAAGATGTATATTTTTTGAATCTACTGATAAAACAAAAGAAGAATATAAAAACGGAATTTTACTAGAAAATGAAAATGGAAAGCTTTTAATTACTAGAGAAACTATAGAAAATTTAGTAAATGGAGTAGTAAAAGGATTTGATAGTGCTGAAGATGTAACTACAAAAATTGAATTTGATAAAGAAAATAATTTGATAGTTTATGTGAATTTGTTAGTTAAAGAAACAGCAGTTATAAAAGAACTTTCAAAAAATCTTCAAAATAAGATAAAAGAAGTTGTAAAAAAATCTTCAGATTTAGATGTAAAAGAAGTAAATATAAAAGTGAAAAATATAGAACCAGTAAAAGAAAACACGCTAATGCAATAATAGAAAGGAAATTGGTGGTTATATATGAACGATTTTAAAAGCTTTATGTCACAATATGGAGGAATGATAGTAGGAATAATAGTTGCAATAGTATTATTATTAACTAAATTTTATATGTTAATAATAGCAATAATATTAATTGCAGTTTGTGGCTATGCAGGACATTATTTTCAACATAATAAAGATATAGCAAAAGAAAAACTAAAAAATTTTATAGATAGACTATAAAAATTAAATATATTAAAAACAAAAAAGTAATAAATAAAGGGGTATAGTTGTAACAAAATGAGTATGTCAGATAATAGAAAAATAGCATTTGAAATAGTATATAGTTTAGAATCTCAAAATACTAACTATGAAGAATATAAAGAAAATATAGAAATATTTTTACAAGAAAGAGATATACATGGAAAAGCAACAACTAAATATATAAAAGATGTTGTATATGGAGTTAAAAGGCATTCAAAACAAATAAAAAAACAAATAGAAAATTGTTTATCTGAAAAGTGGACTTATGATAGGGTTTCAAAAATAAATATTGTTATATTAGAAATAGCTATTTTTGAAATGTTATATTTAAAAATACCATATAAAGTAGTTATAAATGAAGCAGTTGAACTTGCAAAATCATATGCAGATTCTAAATCTCCAAGTTTTATAAATGGTGTTTTAGCAAGTATAGTAAAAAATAATCAGGTAGATATTAAAGGAGAAACACAAGAATAATGAAACCTAATCCAATTAGTGTAACAGATTTAAATAAATATATTAAAGATAAAATAGATAAAGATGAAGTACTAAATAATGTTTTAGTAAAAGGTGAAATTTCAAATTATAAGCATCATTATACAGGACATTTATATTTTACATTAAAAGATGAAAATTCTTTAATAAAATGTATAATGTTTAAAGGCTATGCGGCAAATTTAAAATTTGAGCCAAAAGATGGAATGAAGGTTACAATTTTAGGTAGTGTATCTGTTTTTGAAAGAGATGGAGTATATCAAATATATGTTAAAGCTATGCAAGAAGATGGAATAGGAAGTTTATACAAAGCCTATGAAGAAATGAAAGCAAAACTAGAAAAAGAAGGGCTATTTGATCAAAGTCATAAAAAGAAAATACCACTTATGCCAAAATGTATAGGTGTACTTACTTCAAATACAGGAGCAGTAATTAGAGATATAATTAATGTATCAACTAGGCGAAATCCAAATGTATATATAAAATTATTGCCAGTTCCAGTTCAAGGAGAAGGAGCAGCAGAGAAAATAGTAGAGGCTATAAATTTAATGAATGAAAAAAAATTAGCAGATGTAATTATTGTAGCAAGAGGAGGAGGCTCATTAGAAGACTTATGGCCATTTAATGAGGAAATTGTAGCAAGAGCTATATATAGTTCAAAGCTTCCAGTTATATCTGCAGTAGGACATGAAACAGATTTTACAATAGCAGATTTCGTAGCAGATTTAAGAGCACCTACACCATCTGCAGCAGCAGAACTTGCAGTTCCAAATATATTAGACTTAAAAATAAAATTAGAAGGTTACAATAATAGGTATAAATTAGCTTTAAAGAAAAAAGTGGAATTTATGAAACTTAGATATGAAAAATGTATGAACAGTAGAGTTTTTAAAGAACCTTTACAAAAAATAAATGAGAAATATATATTATTAGATATGAAAGTAAAATCAATTCAAAATAGTATATCTAATATTTATAACACTAGGAAAACCAATATGATAAAGCATATAGCAAAATTAGATGCATTAAGCCCACTAAAAACTCTAACAAGAGGGTATTCAATAGTACAAACAAATGGTAAAATTGTAAAATCAATTAATCAAATAAAAAAAGATGATGAAATAGATATAAAATTAATAGATGGAAATGCAAAAGCTAAGGTTATGTAAAAGGAGGAATACTTATGAGCAAAAATACAAAAACAGTTTTAGTAATAATTGTAATAGCACTTCTTACATTAGCTATAATTTGGGCAGTTTATGAAAGTTATAAACCAGAGCCAGCAAGCATAAATACAACTACAAATTTACCAGATGAAAACAAAGGTTTAGATAATATAATTAATGATTTTGTAGTAAACGAAGTAAACAATAATGTAGAAGAGGAAAATATAGTAGAAGAAGAAAATAAAAATAATATAAATCAACAAGAAAAAGAAGAAGATAATAGCGAAAATGAAAATACTGAAAGCTCTGAAGTAGTACCAGGTACATCTGAAACTAGAGAAGAAAAAGCAATAGAACTTGCTAAAGAATTTTATGAAGAAGAATATGGGAGTACAGATGGAATATATTTTAGATATGATTCTGTATATAAAGATGGAAGGCATATAATAGTAGCAAGCTCTGATGGAGGAAAAACAGTAGCATTTTTATTTGTGGATTTAAATACAGGTTTAGTTCAAAAAAAATAAGAATTATGTTAGTAATTTAAAATTAATATAAAAAGCACATAATATTAACAATAGTTATGAAAGGATTAGAATATAATGGAAGAAACAGTTAGTTTTGAAGAAAACATGAAAAAACTAGAAGAAATAGCAGTTGAATTAGAGAAAGGTGATTTAGATTTAGATACATCAGTTTCAAAATTTGAAGAAGGTATGAAAATATCAAAACAATGTAGTGAGATATTAGAAAAAGCAGAAAAGAAAATAACTATGCTAATTAAAGGTAATAATGGAGAATTAGCAGAAGAAAATTTTGTACAAGAAGAGGAATAAATAAAATGATGGGGATAGTTTGGGAATATAGATATTTAATAATACCATTTGCAACATGGTTTTTTATACAACTTTTTAAATTAATATATGATTTAGTAACAACCAAAAAATTTAATTTTAAAAGAATATTAGGAGCTGGTGGAATGCCTAGCTCTCATTCTGCTGTGGTTGTTTCTTTAGCTACGATGATAGGAAAAGAATTTGGAGTAAATTCAGCAATATTTGGATTATCTATAATATTTGCTTTTGTTGTTATGTATGATGCAGCAGGAGTAAGAAGGGCTGCTGGAAAACAAGCTAAATTACTAAACAAAATTGTTCAAACACCAGGATTATCAAATGTACAAGTATCTGAAAAATTGCAAGAAGTTTTAGGTCATACTCCAACTCAGGTTTTTGTAGGAGCATTTATAGGAGGAGTAGTTGGATTTATTTTTGGATAGTAGAAAATTAAATAAAAAATATAAGTGTTATTAACTTATAGGATTAATTTTAGCCTCTAATATTTATAATAGAGGTTATTTAATAAATTTTTGTTAAAAAAGCTAAACTTAGCTAGATTGGAGGTTAAAATGGAAGATGTAGAAATTGCAAGAAGTACAAAATTAGAAAAAATTGAAAAAATTGCTGAGAAAATATCAATAAAAAAGGAAGAATTAGAACCTTATGGTAAGTACAAAGCAAAAATTTCTTTAAAAATAATGGAAAGATTAAAAGAAAAGAAAAATGGAAAATTAGTTTTAGTAACAGCAATTAATCCAACACCTTTAGGAGAAGGAAAAACTACAATGGCAATAGGACTAGCAGATGGACTTAGAAAAATAGGAAAAAAATCAATATTAGCACTAAGAGAACCTTCATTAGGACCAGTATTTGGAGTAAAAGGAGGAGCAACAGGTGGAGGATATTCACAAATAGCACCTATGGAAGATATAAATTTGCATTTTACTGGTGATATACATGCAATAACCTCTGCAAATAATTTATTATCAGCAATGATAGATAATCACATATATTTTGGAAATGAACTTGGAATTGAGAAAGTAACATGGAAAAGATGTGTAGACTTAAATGATAGACAACTAAGAAAAGTAAATACAGGATTATCAGAAGAAAAAAATGTAGTACCAAGAGAAGATGGATTTGATATATCTGTTGCATCAGAAATTATGGCAATATTTTGCTTAGCAACTGATATTGATGACTTAAAAAGAAGAATAGGAAATATTATAATAGGTTTTACAAAAGAAAATAAACCAATAACTGCAAGAGATTTAAAAGCAGATGGAGCATTAACAGTTTTATTAAAAGATGCAATAAATCCAAATTTAGTACAAACATTAGAACATACACCAGCAATAGTACATGGTGGACCATTTGCAAATATTGCACATGGATGTAATAGTATTATAGCAACAAAATTAGCATTAAAATTAGGCGATTATATAATTACAGAAGCAGGTTTCGGAGCAGATTTGGGAGCAGAAAAATTTTTAGATATAAAATGTAGAAAAGCACAAATAAAACCAGATGCAGTTGTATGTGTTGCAACAATAAAAGCTCTTAAATATCATGGAGGAATGCCAAAAGAAGAAATAAAAAATGAAAATATAGAAGCTTTAGAAAGAGGATTTAAAAATTTATTAAAACATGTAGATAATCTAAAAAATAAATATGGTTTAAATGTAATTGTAGCAATAAATAAATACACTCATGATACTGAAAATGAAATAGAATTCTTAAGGAAAAAGTTGCAAGAATATAATATACAATTAAGTTTAGTTGAGAGTTGGGAAAAAGGTGGAGAAGGCTCAACAGATTTAGCCCAAAAAATTGTTGAACTAACACAAAAAGAAAGTAATTTAAATTATGCATATGAATTAAATCAAAGCGTAAAAGAAAAGATAAATAGTGTAGCAACAAAAATATATGGAGCAGAAGGCG
Source organism: uncultured Clostridia bacterium (assembly GCA_944393025.1). Lineage (GTDB taxonomy): Bacteria > Bacillota > Clostridia > TANB77 > CAG-508 > CALXVA01. Next base: position 8,816 of record CALXYR010000048.1, read on the forward strand.
TAGAATATTTAGAAGAAGCAGAAGAAAAAATAAAACAAATTGAAGAATTAGGGTTTGGAAATCTACCTGTATGTATTGCTAAAACTCAATATTCACTTTCAGATGATCCTAAAAATTTAGAATGTTTAGAACCATTTAAAATTTGTGTAAAAGATATAATTTTAAAATCAGGTAGTGAATTTGTAGTAGCAATAACAGGAAAAATAATGACTATGCCAGGACTTCCAAAAGTTCCAGCAGCAGAAAAAATAGATTTAGATGAAGATGGAAACATTATTGGAATTTTTTAAAAAGTTAAAAATAATTTTTAATAATAACATTAACAAAATTTATTTTAAAACATATACATATTTATAATTTATAAAAATTTATAAAAAACATAAAATTATTATCTGATAATTGAATTTAACTAAATAGAAAATATAAATGTAATATTAATTGTATAATAACACCATTTTTGGATAAAATAATCGTAAAATTATTTTAAGCGAAAGTGGTGTTATTTATATGTCTATAAAAATGAAAAAAAATGTAAAAGCAATATTTGTTGTTTTAATAATAAGTACAATATTTATTTCATATAATGTTTTTTTTAGAAATAATGAAATCCTAGCTTTATCTAAGTATGGTTCAAGAGGAGAAGAAGTAAAAACAATACAAACAAAATTAAAAAGATGGGGCTACTATAAAGGAAATATAGATGGAATATATGGAAGCCAAACATTAGCAGCAGTAAAATGGTTTCAACAAAAAAATGGACTTACTGTGGATGGAATAGCAGGAACAAAAACATTACAAGCAATGGGAATATATAATTCATCAAATAATGGAAATTCTAATAATTCAAGTTCTTCAACCAATTCAAATGATTTAAATTTATTAAGTAGATTAGTATATGGAGAAGCAAGAGGAGAACCATATACAGGACAAGTTGCAGTAGCTGCAGTTGTTTTAAACAGAGTAAAAAATAGTGCATTTCCAAATACAATATCTGGTGTAATCTACCAAAAGGGAGCATTTGATGTTGTAGCAGATGGACAAATAAACTTAACTCCAAACGATACTGCAAAAAAAGCAGCACAAGATGCTTTAAATGGATGGGATCCATCAAATGGAGCAATATATTATTTTAACCCAGCAACTGCAACTAATAAATGGATTTGGTCAAGACCAATGACAGTAACAATAGGCAAACACAGATTTTGCAAATAACAGTAATATTGTGGCAGTAGGGATGTGGAAAAATGTCACAAAAATATATGAAAAAAATAATATGAGTGTATCATATTATTTTTTGTTGTGTAACAGTATATTGATATATTGAGCTGAAATAGAAATTTAATTTGTAACGCATAGATAAATATGATATAAATAAATAAAAAAGTGTAAAAATAAATAATGAAGTAAAATAAAAGAGAAGATAGAAAAAAAGAGATAAATGCTGAATATTGTCGAACAATTATTATTGATAAGTGATTTTAAATATGGTAAAATAATTTCATCATTAAAAGAAAAGAGGTGAGGAAAATGTTAGAAGAATTTATGAATAAAGTGTTAGAAAAATTAGATAAGCAAGAAGAAATTTCACAAAAAGTATTTGCAAAATTAGAAGAGCACGATAAAAAATTTGATTTAGTATTTGCAAAATTAGAGGAACATGATCAAAAATTTGATTTAGTATTTGCAAAATTAGAGGAACATGATCAAAAATTTGCAAAAATAGATGAACAATTTGAAAGAATAAATCAAAAATTTGCAAAAATAGATGAACAATT
>CALXYR010000049.1 GCA_944393025.1 uncultured Clostridia bacterium
TAGCAATAGAAACTCCGGCTTTTTGAGAAATATCGTATATGTTCATAAAATCACCTTTATTTAATTTATAATATAATTCTTAATCTTGACATCATACTTTAAATTTGTTGTTGCATTTACAATCGATTTTGCATTTCTTGTTGTTGCATTTCTAATTGGCTCTGCATTTCTTGCATTGACTCTGTCATTTTTATACCTTGATATATTCCAATAGGAAACCATGTTATAATTGGATTTACCATTTCTGTATCAAAGCCAATTCTTACCATTTGCTCATTATTTACCTCTACTATTCTATTTCCAAGTTGTTCAAAAAATTGAACTATTTGTTCTGCTGAATAATTGTTTAATATAACTGCTTCATTTTCTCCAAATGAAGTTATATTTGTATCTCCTCCAAAAGTCACATTATTATTCATTGAATATTTCATTTTTAATTCATCTGCATCAATATTTATTATAATATCTTCTGTAACACTATTTGTATTTAATCCTGAATAATTTGCTTCTAATTTCATTACTTCTACTGAAGATACTTTTACAGATAGTATATATGATAATGTATTTGAATTTTCTTCTTTTAATAAATCTATAACTAATTCATCTGATGTTATTGAAACTTTGTTTACTACACCATTTGTTTTTGTTAAACTAATTTGTATACTTCCTTCTTCAACTTCTTCTTCTGATATAGCAGTAATTGCTCTTTCTATATCTTCTTTAGTTAAAGTAGTAGTGTAATATTCATTTGTAGATTCTACTTCTTGCATCATTGAATTTATCTTATCAATTGCTACTTGGTCATTTTTTAAAATATCCAAAATTTGCAAATACATGCTTTTTAAATCTTCATATGTTAGTTCTAGTTTATATGTTGTAGAACCATCTTCATTTTCTGTCTGTGAAAATTTTTCTTCTCCTATACCATTATATACTGGTAAAATATAGTTGTTTTGTATATAACGAATTTCTTCCTCTGTTAAAGACATTTCTTTAAGTTCTATTTTATCTGGTATTTGGCTTACATCATATACACCGAATTTTCTGGCTAATTCTTTTAAATTATTGTTTTCAAATGCTAGATAATTTGTCATAATCTTATCTGATTGTAATCCATAAATATCTCCATCTCTTTTAAACTTAATTGGAAAAGACTCCGTATCTGTATATTTTAATGTTATTTCTTCTTCAATTTTTTTATTTGGATTATCTATTTTTCCATTAAACTGTATTGTTGTATTGTTTCCTGCCTCTAATAGTGATTGAACTTTTTTACTTAATTCATCATCTGATATATTTGTTAATATTTGTACATTTGCATTAATACTTCCATTATTGGTATATGCAGTATTATTCTTTTTTTCAAAGTAATTATTTAATGTACTTGTTACAAAACCAGATTTTTCATTTCCTATTTTTAAAGCATATTTTGCAAATCTTTCTTTTTCAGATAAAAATGTATCTGTTGCAAAATATATGTATGCAAAAATTCCTCCTATTAATGCTATTACAAGTAGTACTATGATTGTAATTAGTAAACCTTTTTTCTTCATATTTTTCCCCTTTCATTTGTAAAACAAATATAATATTTTTTAAAATTTAAAATCTATTTAATTATTCTTCCCAATTGTGATATACATTCATAACATCATCTAAATCTTCTAAATTGTCAAGTAATCTTTGCATTTTTTCTCCATCTTTTTCATCTAATTTAATATATGTAGATGGTACCATTTGAATTTCTGCTTCTAAAAATTCTAAACCATTTTGTTCTAAAGCTTCTCTTACAGTTCCAAAATCTTCTGGTGTAGTTGTAATTTCATAACATTCATCTGTTGCTTCAAAATCTTCTGCTCCATTATCTAAAGCAAGCATCATCATATCATCTTCTGATAAATTTGTAGTAGTTCTATCTATAACTATTACACCTTTTTTTGAAAATAAATATGATACACATCCTGAAGTTCCTAAATTTCCTCCTGATTTATCAAAAGCATGTCTTACATCTGCTGCTGTTCTATTTTTATTATCTGTACTTGCTTCTACAATAACTGCAACTCCATTTGTTCCATAACCTTCATAGGTAATTTCTTCATAGTTTTCGTTATTTCCTGCTCCTGAAGCTTTTTTTATTGCATTATTTATTGTATCATTTGGCATATTATTTGCCTTACATTTTGCTATTACATCTTTAAGTTTTGAATTACCAGCCGGATCAGGACCTCCCTGTTTTACTGCTATTAATAATTCTCTACCTAACTTTGTAAATATCTTACCTCTTGCCGCATCTGCTTTTCCTTTTTTAGCTTGAATATTATGCCATTTGCTATGTCCTGACATTGATAATTCCTCCTTTTTATTTTACTTCAATTTCTATATTATCACATTTTTTTTATTTTGTGTAGTAATTTTTTAAATTTTTGCTACAAATTTATTAATATAATAGTATAATTTTAAAATTCAAAGCACTATATATTTTTTTTATAAATTTTGCAGTTTGCGTAGCGATTAAACGAGCCTTTAGCGAGTGCGAGTGAAGCAACCTTTCTATCTATATGGAAATAAAAAGTATTTTTATTTCCATAATAATTGGTTGCGACAACAAAAAACAAAAAATTTATAAAAAATATATAATACTTTGAATTCTTTGAGTATCTTTAACAACTATTTAAAAAAGTATAAGGAAGAACTCCTAAAATAGGAATCCCTCTTTAGTCAATTTTTTCTATATCTATTCTAGCAGTAGGATATGTTATATTTTCTTGGGACAAACCTCCTAACTGTAATACATCTCCAGCATTCAATTTTAATATAACTGTACTTGTTAATGTTATTCTATTATTACCAATATTTTCCACAATTACTGGGCCTTCATTTAGTGTATCACTAATTGGTGTACCATTTACTAACAAAATAGCATTAAAATTAAATGTACCAGTAGATTTTGCAGTTCCTCCTAATTGATAAGAAATTTGATATATTCCATCCTCATTTATCATAATCTCATTTGAGCCAGGTGAATGACTTAATGCACTTCCTTCTACAATTTGATTTTCACTAAAATTAATTATAGCATTTCCTGTATCTGTATTATCTCCGTGGTCTTGCAACAGTAACTAAAATATTTTTATTTTCCTTTATTGGATTATTGCAACTTATAAATATTATTAATGCAATTATTAAAAATATACAGGCAAATAATCCTGCTAATTTAACTAATAGACATATATTTTTATTACACATAAACAAATTCCTCCTTGTTATATAGTATGAAATTTGTTTATATTTGTTAAATTGTGTAATTTACTAATATATTAATCCTCCACCATAGTCATATACATCTAAATTTTTAAAATCCACTAATTTTAAGTTGTATTTACTAATATATTTTAATATTTCATTCTTAGATTCTAATCTCTCTATATCTCCAAAAAGTATAAACTTATCTTCAAATACTAAAGATGCTCCACCAATAAAGCCTTTCATTTTTGATATTGTTTTGTCTTTTCTTAATAATTTAATATTAGGCTCATCTATATATAATGAATCTATGTTATTATCATTTAGTATTTTTGATATATTTTTATCTGTTGTAATACAAGCTCTACTATTTAATACAGCTATTGAACATTTTGTATACCCTTGATTTACTATCAAATTAGGTTCTATGCTTTTATCTGTATATTTACTTCCAATTATTTTATCTCCTATTTGACATATATTATATTTAATATCATTAGGATAATTTTTGCCAACTATTGAATTTCCTGTTTTAAAGGAAGGTTCAATTATTAATGAATTTGGTGCACATATAACTTGATTATTTATTTTGCAATAAAATATATCACAATGTCCTGATATTTCTTCATAAACATCATTTGATAATGGTAATTTTATTACATTAAATAATTTGCTTAAATATTCATATTCTATATTTCTCAGTCTTGAATCTATAATTAAATTTTTCATTTATTTCACCTATGTTGCTATATTTTCACTAATCATAAGCCCAGAATACACAGTAGAATATTCTGTTGTTATTTCTTTTAATAATTTTTCTTCTTCTCTCATTAAATCCTTGCCTAAATGTGACATTCTTCTATCAAGTTTTTGAGTCATTTTAGCACATTCTTTTAATTCTTTTTTTATTCCTTTTGGAACTTGCTTATCATATTTATAATTTATTTTATGTTCTAAACTAGCCCAAAAATCCATAGCCATAGTTCTTATTTGAATTTCCACTTTAACATCTATAATACCTACAGATAAACTAACTGGAACAGAAACTATTAAATGATAACTTGTATATCCACTTTCTTTTGGTTCAGATACATAATCTTTCTTTTTAATAATTGTTATATCTGGCATATTCTCTAACATTTCTACTAATTTGTATATATCTGGTATAAAGGAACATATTATACGCATTCCAGCTACATCATTAATATTTTTAACCAAATTCTCATATGTAGGATCTAATCCTTTTTTATTAAGTTTTCTATTAATACTTTCCTTACTCTTTATTCTAGTACTAATATGTTCTATTGGATTATATCTATGTAAAGTCTTAAATTCACTATTTATAATTTCCATTTTAGTTTCTAGCTGTTTTAATGCAGCTGTATACATAAGAGTCAATCTCTTGTATTCCAGGTCTTCTTGCAGTTTACTTTCCTCTTTAACTATTATCTTATCTATAATAATCAACTCCCTTCGTATATATTTATACAATAGTTTTATGTCCTTTATGTGTAAATTTACCATTATTTTGAAGTTTTTTATTATATTTTATTCTGCTATTCCTATTTTATACTCAATAGCTTCCATGTGAGGAAACATCTCTTTTATTCTTTTAAATGTAAGCATACTATGCCTTGGTTGAGGATTTTTTTCATTATCTGTAAGTAATTTTTGAGTATAACAATTTTCTGCTGTCTTAAACAATAAATATCTATTTCTCACATAAGTAAAATATATTTGATACCCATCATCTAAATTCTTTCTAAACTCTTCAAAACTATACTTTCCATCCATTTCTATCTTCCTTTCGTTTTAGGGACAGGTCTCCCAGCGAACTTTTCTTCGTTTTTGGGACAGGTCTATATAATTTAAATAATAAATATAAATTATACTATACGGTATAAATCTTATAGATAAGACCTGTCCCAAAAACGAAGAAAAGTTCGCTGGGAGACCTGTCCCTATTGTGTCATTTTTTCAAATTCTTGTTCTGATATTATTTTTATGCCTAGCTCTTGTGCTTTTGTAAGTTTGCTTCCAGCTGATTCTCCCGCTAATACATATGTTGTTTTTTTAGATACTGTTCCTGAGGTTTTTCCTCCGGTATTTTTCTATTATTTCTTGTGCTTCATCTCTTGTATATTTTTCTAATGTGCCAGTTAATACAAATGTCATTCCTGCAAATCTTTCATCAGTGTTTTCTTCTTTTTCTGCTATCATGTTTATTCCATATTCTTTTAGTTTATTTATTAAATCTATGGTTTGTTCTTCTCTAAAAAAATCATATACACTTTTTGCAATAATTGTTCCTATTTCTTCTTTCATGCATAAACTTTCATAACTTGCTTCCATAAGTTTATCCATGGTATTATATGTTTTACATAATGATTTAGCAAGTTTTACTCCAACATGTTTTATTCCTAATGCATTTACAAGTCTATATAAATCTCTATGTTTACTTTCTTCAATAGCATTTATTAAATTTTGTGCAAATTTTTTTCCATTCTTTTTTAATGATGCTATATCTTCAAATGTTAATTTATATATATCTGCTATATTAGAAATTAAACCTCTATTTATTAATTCTTCTACTATGGCTTCCCCAAGTCCTGTTATGTCCATAGCTTCTCTTGAAACAAAATGTTCTATACCTCTTTGTAATTTAGCTGGACATTCAATTCCATTACAATACCATACTGCTTCTCCTTCTTCTCTTATAGCTTGAGCCCCACATACAGGACAAGTTTGTGGCATTTTAAATTCAATTTCTTCTCCTGTTCTTTTATTTTTTACTACATCTACAACTTCTGGAATTACATCTCCTGCTTTTTGTATTACTACAGTATCACCTATTCTAATATCTCTTTCTTTTATAAAGTCTTCATTATGTAATGTTGTTTTAGATATTTTTGAACCTGCTACAACCACCGGCTCTAGTATTGCCATTGGTGTTATTGCACCTGTTCTTCCTACTTGGCATATAATATCTTTCAATTTTGTTCTCTTCTTTTCTGGTGGATATTTATATGCTACTGCCCATTTTGGTGTTTTATATGTTGTTCCTAGTTTTTCTCTTAATTCTAAGTTATCAACTTTTACAACTGCTCCATCTATTCCAAAAGATATTTTTTCTCTATCTTTTCCTATTTTTTCTATTGCATTAATTGCTTCATCTATATTATTACAAGGAATTTTTACAGGATTTACATTAAATCCTAGTTTTTCTAAATAAAGTAAGCTTTCATAATGTGATTTGAACTCTATTGTATCAGATTTTTGAACATTAAAAATATATATGTCTAATGGTCTTTTAGCAGTTATTTTACTATCTAATTGTCTTAAAGAACCTGCTGCTGCATTTCTTGCATTAGCAAATAACTCTTCTTCATCTACTAATCTATCTGCATTTAATTTTTCAAATTGTTCTTTTCCTATAAATACTTCTCCACGAACAATAATATCTATTGGTTCTTTTAACTTTTTTGGTATTGATTTTAATGTTTTCAAATTTTCTGTAACATCTTCTCCTACTGTTCCATTTCCTCTTGTTGCACCTTTTACAAATATTCCATTTTTATATTCCAATGCTGCTGATAAACCATCTATTTTAGTTTCTACAACATATTTTAGTTCTATATTATTTTCTTTAGCTACTTTTTTTACTCTTTCATCAAAATCTCTTACTTCTTCAAAAGAAAATACATCTTGCAAGCTTTGAAGCGGAATTTCATGAGTTACTTTTTCAAATCCTTTTTTTATACTTGCTCCTACTCTTTGTGTTGGTGAATCTTGTCTAATAAGCTCTGGGAAGGTCTTCTCTATTTCTTTAAGTTCTTTCATAAGCATATCATATTCATAATCACTAACTACTTGTTTATCATCAAAATACATTTGTGTATAATATTTAAGTAGAGGAACTAATTCTTCTACTCTTTTTCTTGATTGTTCTAAATCCATTTTTTTCTCCTTAAATGAAATATTTTAAAATATTATTTAATTACTCTATAACTATTTAAATTTCTCCTTTAAATAATTCTTTTGAGCCTTTTAAATAATCTATACCTGAAAATATTGTTGCAATAACAGATATTCCTAATAAAACAGTTGTTAATAAATTTATGGCAAAGGGTAATCCTATTAATTCACCTTTAAATATAGCTCCAAAACTATTTACATCAATAAATGCAATTATTAATCCCACCATTTGAGTTGCTGTTTTAATTTTTCCCCATATACTTGCTGCAATTACTTTTCCTTTCTTTTCCACAGCAACTAATCTATAACCAGAAACAACAAATTCACGAATTACGACAATTGCAGGTATCCATGCTGGTAATCTTCCTGTTTCAACTAATATTAGCATTGCAACAATAACTAAAATTTTATCTGCAATGGGATCTAAAAATTTTCCAAAATTTGTTATTTGATTTCTTGAACGAGCTATATATCCATCTAATTTATCTGTTAAAGAAGCAATTATAAAGATGATGTCAATTATTAAATATGTAAAAGGTATTCCCCATAAATCTCCTGATATATTTAAAAATGGTATTATTAAAATAACTGGTACTAAAATAATTCTAAATATTGTAAGCTTATTTGCTAAGTTCATAATTAATCTCATTCCCTTCTAATGCACAAATTTTAGTTAAAAAAATTCTTTATATATTATATATAAAGAATTTTAAAAAATAAATAGAAATGTGAAAAAATATTGAAAATATTTTATTTTACACAAAATTTATGATTACACTACATATATAAGCAAAGTCTGAAACCATAAGCAAATTCATAGCTAACAATAATTGCAAGATCTTCTATACGGCAAGTTGTACAATAATATGTATCAATATAACTTCCTCCTCTCTGAGTACATGGAAAAGCATTATTTACATTATTGATAAAATTTGAATATTCTGTAGTCAATTCAGATAAATTTGAAGCCATATCGTTTATTTTACATACTTCATCTGCATTTGTTCCTGTATTTGCCAAAGTAGTATTTTTACTTGTCTTATTTGCATAATTACTATTTCCTGCTTCTTGTATATATACTACTGCTGTATCCCATGCATAACTATTTATCAAATCACTTTTTACACTATTACTTCCTGCATAAGTATTTATTGCAACTTTTGATGCATCTGGTTGTGCTATATAATTCCACAATCGTCCAGGTACATATTGCATATTTCCTGAATAACTATTAGATATTTTTGATGCTGCTTTATAGTTTGTTGTACTACTTCCACTTGCATAACTTGCTTCATATCTTCCTATATAGTATCCTCCATTTGTTTTTACACTATCTATAAATCCTTTTAAATCTTTAGCTGTTGCATTTAATCCATCTTTTCCACTACTTACAATTCCTTGCCTATATGTCGATAATTCTGTATATTCTCCATAATTATAATCGGTATCTTTTATTACTACACTTTGCGTATAATTTGCTGCGTTCTGTTTTAATGTTGGTGTTCCTGTAGATGTATTAAATGTATATCTGCCTAACACTATATTTCCACTTGTACTTCCATTATCTTTTGTAAATGTTCCTACGGGTATCCACACATATTGACTTCCTTGCACATTTGTATCTCCAGATGCACTCACATCCTCGATTACTATTCCCTGTTGTACGGTATCTCCTGAATCTGATGCTATTTTAAATCCTCCTGGTACCCATATTTCATTTCCCTTTGAATCTACTACTTTTGTTTTTTCTTTAAATGCCTCTCCACCTTTTATATCTTCTACTTTAGGTGTTTCTGATTCTTCTGGTATACTTGGATCTATTTCATTTACTCCTGGTCCACCTGGACCTATTTCGTTTACTTCTTCTATTGAATTAGTAAATGTCATTATCCTATTATACTCATCTTTTAAGTCATATATTCCATCTTTCCCAGATGTTAGTTCGCCTAATGTTTTATTTTTAGTTTCTTTTGCTTGTTGTACTAATCCATCTTCTCCAAATACTCCTTGTATTGTTATTCCTGCTAATATGATTAATACTATTATTGTTACTGCTAATGCTATTAGTGTTATTCCTTTTTGTTGTTTTAATTTAGTTTTAATAAAACTCATATTTTTCCCTCTTTTCTTATTCATTAGTTTAATAAAAACTATTTCTATATACTATCTCAAATAGTTTTTAATAGATAATAGTAATTTCAACTAATTTTATTTTATAACACTAACTTTTTTTTTTCAATAATTTGCATTATTTGTAATTTAAATGTAATATATCTGTAATTTTTTTGTAATATTATCTACTTTTTTCTACTATATCTACAATATCTGCTATATATTCTCCTATTACTGGAATATTCCATGTTACAACTTTTTGAAGAATTATAACTATTATTGCTGTAATAATAGTTACACCAATTCCAATTCCTATTCCTTTTGCTATTCCTGTCCAAATATTTCTAAATAATAGTTGCTTTTTATCTCCTAAAAGTTCTACTAAATCTAATAATTTACTTTTAGTTAAAGCATAATTTAAATTATCTAATTTTTTATCAATTTCTTCATAAATATTTTTTTTCATAAATATACCACTCTTTTTTTCTTATATTTTCCTTTTTATTTAAAATATATTCATGAAATTGAAAGTTTACAAATGATAGATTTACGCAAAAAAAGAATAGCTATTGCTATCCTAATTTTAAATATTTTATTGAATTCCATATTTCTTTTTAAATTTATCTGCTCTACCACCTGTTGTTTCTCTTTTTAAGTTTCCTGTCCAATATGGATGACATTTTGAACAAACATCAACTTTTATATCTGATTTTGTTGAATTTGTTTTCATAACATTTCCGCAAGCACATGTAATTGTTGCTTCTGCATAATTTGGATGTAATCCTTCTTTCATTTTGTATTCACCTCTTCTTTATTATTTTTAAAAACGCTATTTTATATAATAACACATATTTTATTTTTTTTCAAGTGTTATATTGCTCATTTTTTCTTATTTAATTAATATTTTCTTGTTGCATTTCTTGTATATATTGTGCTGAACTTTCTAGTTCTTGCTGAAGTGAAGCTTTATGAACTAGTTTATTTACTACATTGAATAAACAAGCAATTATTAAAATTGCAAATAATACTTTTTTCCATATTTTAGCTATCATATTCACTTTCTCCTTCTACAAGTAATATTATACTTATTTTTTTAGTTGTTGTCAATACTAATATTTTTTCAAAATTTTTCATTTTGTATATGTGTCAATGATGTGAAACAAACTATTATAAAAAAATTGTAGTATATTGAATCTACTTAAGAAAAATA
>CALXYR010000050.1 GCA_944393025.1 uncultured Clostridia bacterium
TTTTTTTAGTTTAATAGAATAATAACTTACAATTGATAACAAAATGGTGCTAATTCTTCTGTACCTATATCATTTAATATAGCTTTAGCTTTTTGATCTGGCATTGCAAATCTCTGTGATAAATATCTAAGAGAAGCAGCTAGTTCTCCATCTGGTCCACCATATTGTGATATTATATATTTTGCTAAACGAGGATTAGGGCATTTTATATTTATTGGATATTGTAATACTTTATTATAAGTCCACATTGAAATCACTCCTTTCCCATGGCCAAGGTTCTTCTAGCCATCTCCATTTATTACATGGATAATATATGCTAAGTGGTCCAAATATTTTTTGGTATTTATTTTTAAGTTCTTCCAATTGATTACAATATTCTCTGTGTAAGCATAAAGCTTTTTTATCATCTGGATGTGTATCAAGATACTCAGCTATATCTACAACTGCAAAATTTAAACATTTTATTTGTTTCATCATTTCTGCTCTTACTGCATTTCTATTTTGCATACATTCTTCTTGATTACAATTATTACAACAATTCATATCATTATTTAAAATTTGTGGTGTATTAAATCCAAATGCTGCATTTATTCCTTGTGGAATATATTGACAATCATTTTCCATTATCCATTACACCCCTCTCCAATTTTATTTCTGCTTTTTAAATATTCATTAAATTTCATATTTTGACATGGCTCATATGGATTAACTAGTTCTGGAAAAATTGTTCCATTTTTTAATCCACAGCAAGGTGTAAAAGTTTTGTCTAATGTTTGAATTGGTACATAACTTTGTGCAAGCATTGGATTTAATGGAAATACATTTGTTTCTTCATCAAATCCACAATTGCACTCATACTGATTTGTATCACAATTATTTATATTACAACAATTCATTTTTGGCATATTTACAACATCATCACATACATCTTCTAAGACTTGATTATTATTACAATGCATATGACAACATCCTTTAAATCTGTTATACATATTTTTTCCTCCTATTTATATGTTATAATATATAATATGCTGTTTTTATGTAAATTGACACCAGTAAAAAAATTCTTTTTGAGACCTGTCCCCAAAACGAAAAAAAGTTCGTCGGGAGACCTGTCCCTAAAACGAACTTTTTTTTGATTATTCTATTTTTAATATTCCACCTATTGTTTTATTCATTTTTGAATGTTGTCCATTTAATATAGATGCTCCTCCAGCTATCGCTATTAAATCTCCTTTTTCTAGTATTCCTACTTGTTTTGCTTTTTCTACTCCATTATCAATCATTTTGTCTATGTTTTCATCTCTTTCTACTAGTATTGGATTTACATTACAAACTAAGGCTAATTGTTTACTAACTTCTTCATTTGCAGTTATAGCATAAATTGGACATTTAGGCATAAATCCTGCTAAATTCATTGCTGTTCTTCCTGTATTTGTATATGCAAATATAGCTTTTGTATCTAAACTCATTGCTGTCATACATGTAGAGTAATTTAAATTAAATTCATAGTCTGCATCTAAAATAGGAAATTCTCTATTTTTAAATCTTTTCCAATATTTTATTGAATCTTCTATAGTTCTTGCTATTCTACTCATTGTTGTTACCGCTTCTATTGGGTATTTTCCTGCTGCAGATTCTGCTGAAAGCATTATTGCACTTGTTTGATCATATACAGCATTTGCAACATCACTTACTTCTGCTCTGGTTGGTCTTGGATTATTTATCATAGATTCTAGCATTTGTGTTGCAGTTACAACTATTTTTCCTGCTTTTCCACATTTTCTAATAAATTCTTTTTGTCTTATTGGAACTTCTTCCATAGGAATTTCAACACCTAAATCTCCTCTAGCTACCATTATTCCATCAGATACTTCTAATATTTCGTCAAAATTGTCAATACCTTCTCTATTTTCTATTTTAGAAATAACTTTTATATATTCTCCACCATTTTCTTTTAAAACTTTCTTTATATTAATTACATCTTCTGCTTTTCTTATAAATGATGCAGCAATATAATCAAAACCATTTTTTATTCCAAATAATATATCTGATTTATCTTTTTCTGTCATACTTGGTAATTGTATTTTTGAATTTGGTATATTGATACTCTTTTTATTTGATAATTTACCACCATTTTGAACTTTACATACAACATCTTTTCCAACTATTTTTTCTACAACAACTTCTATTAGACCATCATTAATAAGTATTCTTGTTCCTTCTTTTACTTCATTATATAAATTTTTATATGTAACAGATACTTTTGTATTATCTCCATCTATGTCTTCATTTAATAATGTAAAAGTATCACCTTCATTTAAATATGCTTCTCCTGTAGCAAATTTTCCTATTCTAATTTCAGGTCCTTTTGTATCAAGTAACATAGCTACTGGCAATCCTACAGCTTTTCTAGCTTTTTTAAATGTTTCAATTCTAGCTCCTTGTTCTTCATAATCTCCATGAGAAAAATTGAATCTTGCAACATTCATTCCTGCTTTTATTAAACCTTCCATCATTTCTTGCTCATCTACTGCTGGTCCTAAAGTACATATTATTTTTGTTTTTCTTGGCATTTTTAATCAAATCCTTTCTCTTTTTTTATTTTAAGCTTTAATATTATATCACAAATTATAATAAATTTCTAGGTTTATTCAAATTTTTATTTGTTTCTTTTATTTCATTATATTGATCAATAAAATATAAAGGTCTTCCTTTAGTTTCATAAAAAGCTCTTCCTACATATTCTCCAATTACTCCTAAGAAAATAAGCTGTATTCCTCCTAGGAATAATATAACAACCATTGTTGAAGCATAACCTGGAACATCAACTCCAGATACAACTGTTTTTATAATAATGTATAACATATATACAAACCCTATTATTGATACTAATACTCCTAATTTTGCAGACCATCTTAGTGGTGAAGTTGTAAATGATGTTATTCCATCTATTGATAAATTAACTAGTTTTCTATAGTTCCATTTTGTTTTTCCTGCTGCTCTTGGATCTCTATCATATAATATTTCTTTTTTGTTATAACCTATCCAACTAAAAAGACCTTTAGTATATCTTTGAGATTCTCTAATTGATTTTAGTGCTTCTATACATCTCCTGTCTAATAATCTAAAATCTCCAGTATCTTTTTGTATTTTTATTTTTGTAAAAGCTTGTAATACTCTATAATACATTGCTGAAGTAAATTTCTTTAGAAAACTTTCTCCTTTTCTAGAGCGTCTTCTAGCATATACATCATCATATCCTTCTTCCCAATATTTAATCATTTCTTGTATCAATTCTGGAGGATCTTGAAGATCCGCATCCATTATTACAACTGCATCACCATTACAATAGTCAAGTCCTGCTATCATGGCAGTTTCTTTTCCAAAATTTCTAGATAAATTTAAATAACAAACTCTTTTATCTTTTTGTCTAAGTTCTTGCATTATTTTAAAAGTGTTATCAGTACTCCCATCATTTACTAATAATATTTCAAAATTATATTTTGTATTTTTATCTATTAAATTTTTTAGTCTATCATATAACATATATAATACTTCTTGCTCATTATATGCAGGAACTAAAATTGATATTAACTTTTTTCCTTCCATAAAAAATACTATCCCTTCATAATATATTTGCTTATAAAAGCATTTATATATTATCACAATATGAAGGAATAGTAAATATTATTTACTTAATTCATGATAGTCTCACCTTTCTATCAGCATCCAGTTCTACAAATACAAGCTGAGACGGAAACCGATGTAGTAGAAACTGTGAGTCGCAAAGAGTTTGTAACGGAAAGCTGTGCAATAGCTGCTGTCGATGTAACTGCCTCCTCTATCAGTACATGGGCGAGCATTATTGCTGACAGTGTAACTCGAATATTCAGTAGTCCATTCTGTTACATTAGATGCCATATCATTTATTTTACATACTTCATCTCCATTTTTTCCTGTATTTGCTAAATCAGTATTTTTACTTGTTTGATTTGCATAATTACTATTTCCTGCCTCTTGTATATACACTATTGCTGTATCCCATGCATAACTATTTATTAAATCACTTTTTACACTACTACTTCCTGCATAAGTATTTATTGCTACTTTTGATGCATCTATTTGTGTTATAAAGTTCCACAATGTTCTTGGATTGTATGACATACTTGATATAGAATAGCCATCAGATACTTTTGATGCTGCTTTATAATTTTCTACACTGCTTCCACTTGCATAACTTGCCTCATATCTTCCTATATAATATCCTCCATTTGAATTTACACTATCTATAAATCCTTTTAAATCTTTTGCCGTTGCATTTCTTCCATCTGTTCCACTACTTGCAACTCCTTCTCTATATGCTGTTAATTCTGTAGAACTTGATTCAATTACTACATTTTGTGTATAATTTCCTGCATCTTGCTTTAGCGTTGGTGTTCCTGTAGATTCATCAAATGTATATCTTCCTAATTTTATTTGACCACTTGTACTTCCATCATCTTTTATAAATGTTCCTACTGGTATCCACACATATTGACTTCCTTGAACATTTGCATCATTAGATGCATTTACGTCTTCTATTACTATTCCCTGTTGTACTGTATCTCCTGAATCTGATGCTATTTTAAATCCTCCTGGAATCATTACAGTATTATTCTTTCCATCTTTTATTGGTGTTTTTGTTGTAAATACATAACTATTATTCTTTGCGTCTGTTACTGTACTTGGTGCATTACTACCTCCACTATTTTCTTCTAACATTTCATCATATTCTTGTTCCAATTTATTTCTAGACTCTTTATCTTTCTGTGCACTTTCTTTTGTATCATCTCTTGCTCTTTTTGCTTGTTCTACTAATCCATTTTCTCCAAATAGTCCTCTTACTGTTATTCCTGCAAGTATTATCATTATAATTATTGTTACTGATAAAGCTACTAATGTTATACCTTTTTCTCTTTTTAAGATTTTTCTCATTTTGTTTTTCTCCTCCTTGTTTTTTTCTTTTTGTTAAATTTTTTTAATTTAGCCTAATTTTATACTATATTTTTTTATTTTACAATATATTTGATTAATTTTTTTATAAAAAACACATATATATTGTCTTGCAAAATTCTAACATAATTAAACCATTTCTTGTAACATTAATAATTTTTAATAATATTATATGTTAAAAATAATATTATTAAAAAGTACTTAAATTTAGAAAGGAAAGATGTTTATGAATAAAATTAGACTTGCTGTTGTTGGTGCTACCGGATTAGTTGGTAGAACTGTATTAAAAGTATTAGAGGAGAAAAATTTACCTATTGATGAATATGTTTTTTTTGCTTCAAGCAATTCTGCTGGTAAAAAATTAAATTTTATGAATAAAGAATACATAGTTTGTGAATTAAATGAACAGTCTTTTGATAGTGGATTTAATTATGCTATATTTTCTGCTGGTGGTTCAACATCTAAAAAATATGCACCTATTGCTGCTTCAAAAGGTTGTATAGTTGTAGATAATAGCAGTGCTTTTAGAATGGATGAAAATGTACCTTTAGTTGTTCCAGAAGTTAACTCTGAAGAAATAAAAAATAATCAAGGTATAATTGCAAATCCAAATTGTTCTACAATTCAAGCAGTAGTTGCTTTAAAACCTCTAGATGATAAATATAATATTAAAAGAATTGTTTATTCTACTTATCAAGCTGTTTCCGGTGCTGGAAGAAATGGTGTATTAGATTTAGAAAACGGTATTAAAGATTATAATCAACATGAGTCATATATAGATAGTATTTGTAATAAAAATGATACAACTACAAGTACTTATGAATTATCAAAATTTAATTACCCTATTTTTTCTAATTGCTTGCCTCATATTGATGTGTTTTTAGAAAATGGGTATACTAAAGAAGAAGAAAAAATGATTAATGAAACTAGGAAAATACTAAAAAAACCAGATTTAAGAATTACTGCTACTACTGTTAGAGTTCCTGTTTTTAATTCTCATAGTGAAGCTATAAATATAGAATTTGAAAATGATTTTGATATGGATGAGTTAATAAATACTTTATCTAATGCACCCGGAATTATATTAGAAGATAATTTATTAAAAAATCCTCAAGATGTAACAAATCCAATGTACCCTCTTGCTATAAATGCTTCTGGAAAAAATGAAGTATTTGTTGGAAGAATTCGTAGGGATTATAGTGTTAAATCTGGAATTAATATTTGGATAGTAGCTGATAATATTCGTAAAGGAGCTGCTACAAATGCGGTACAAATAGTTGAAAAAATGTTATAAAAATTTTGTTGACTTTCTTAAATCTAGATGTTATATTTTTTTATAAAACTAATCAGCACAAATTAAAGTAAAACTTTGCTTTAATTTGTGCTGATTTTTGACACTTTCCTTATTGTATAGGAAAAATCGACTTTTTTCCCAATATTTCAGTGCTTTTAACGATTTTTACTATACAACAAGGTTAAGTTTCCTTGGGCTGTGCATATTTGCGAAGCAAAATGCACATGTGGCGAAGCCACTTTTCTTATTTTAAAAATCCATTTATTATTTGTTCTTCCGCTTCTTTTTCTGTTAATCCCAATGTCATAAGTTTAGTTAATTGCTCTCCTGCAATTTTTCCTATTGCTGCTTCATGAATTAAACTTGCATCTACATTATTTGCTTCTATTTTTGGATCTGAAATTACTTTTGCATTTCCCATAATTATTGCATCACATTCAACATGTCCAAAACATTTTGTATTTCCTTTTACATTTGATATAAATTCTTGTACTGATTCATCTTCTGCTACTGATCTTGATGCCACATGAACACTTGAATCTTCTCCATCTAAGTTTACATCAAATATAGTTTTAGCTTTTTGTTTTCCTGTAGTCATAATTCTTTCTGAGATAACTAAACTACTACCTTTTTTCATATTTGCAAATGTTTCTCTTATTGTAGAAGTAACACCTTTTATTTGCACAGATTCCATTTCCATACAAGCATTTTCTTCTAAATTTATTATAGTTTTAGGATTAAGTATTCTATCTCCTGTTCCTTCTCCTTCGCCATAATGTTTTTCTATATATTTTATTTTAGCTCCTTTTGCTAAATGAAACTCATGTATTCCATCATGTTCTGAAGTTTCGCAAGAAGTATTGTGTATTCCACAACCTGCAACTATTACTACATCTGCATTTTCTCCTATATAGAAATCATTATATACTAAATCATTAAATCCTCCTTGTGTTAATATAACTGGTATATGTACACTTGCATTTTTAGTATTTGGCTTTACTATAATATCTATACCAGGTTTATCTTTTTTAGTTATAATATCAATATTGGCTGTGGTATTTCTTGAAGCTAATTTTCCATTTTCTCTTATATTATATGCTCCCATAGGTACTTCTTCTATATCTGCAATTTGTTTTAATAAATCTTTTTCTATTTTATTCATTATCATGTCCTCCTTTGTTGCATATTGAATTATTAGTAAGTTTATGGCATGGTTTTACTTTTCCATAAATTTGTGGAAGTATTTCTTCTCTTTTTCCATGTTTTTCTACTTTTCCATTTGCTATTAATATAATTTCATCTGCTATATTTAATATTCTTTCTTGATGTGAAATTATTACAATAGAACCTTTTATGTCTTTATGCATTTTTTCAAATACAGATATTAAATTATTAAAACTCCATAAATCAATTCCTGCTTCTGGTTCGTCAAATATTGTAAGTTTTGACTTTTTAGCAGCAAGCATTGCAATTTCTATTCTTTTTAATTCCCCTCCTGATAATCCATTATTTAC
The DNA here is from genome assembly GCA_944393025.1 of uncultured Clostridia bacterium. Classification (GTDB taxonomy): domain Bacteria; phylum Bacillota; class Clostridia; order TANB77; family CAG-508; genus CALXVA01. The sequence continues at coordinate 7,801 of CALXYR010000050.1, forward strand.
TTCTCTATTTAAATATTCTTGTGCGCATAGTCCAACATCTGCTAAAATGTCACAAGCATCACAAACTTTTATATTATTTCCTGCAGATATTTCTATTAAATCTTTTACAGTCAATCCTTTAAATCTAACTGGTTGTTGGAATGCAAAACCTATTCCTAACTTTGCTCTATCTGTTATTGATAAATTTGTTATATCTTTTCCATTAAAAAATATTTTCCCTGAATTTGGTTTTTCTATTCCCATAATAATTTTGGCTAATGTTGATTTACCAGATCCATTTGGTCCTGTAATAACAACCATTTTATTATTATCTATTTTTAAATTTATATTTTTTAGTATATTTTTATTATCTTTTGAAAAGCATATATCTTTTAGTTCTAACATTTTTCCTCCTATTTTATTGTGTTTTTAATCCTTTATCAAATTTCTAACATATCTATTTTATCATTTCTTTATATTTTTTACAATATTTATATTTAAACTTGTTTTGCTTCCATTAAAAAAACACTAGTCTATATAGAACTACATATAAGATTATATTATTTTCAGTATTTTATATCAATTTCACTTAATGCCATCATTTTTTCTTATTATTGTCATATAAATTATAAGAGGTGATTAAATGAAAGAAATTATTTTTAAAGGTTGCGGTACCGCATTAGTAACTCCATTTACAACTGATGGAGTAAATTTTGAAGAACTTAGGAAATTAATTGAATTTCAAATTTTAGAAGGAGTAGACAGTTTAATTATATGTGGTACTACTGGAGAATCTTCTACTATGAGTTTAGAAGAAAAAAAATCTGTTATTGAATTTAGTATAAAAATTGCAAATGGAAGAGTTCCTATTATTGCAGGAACAGGTGGAAACAATACTAAAGATGTTATTGAACTTTCAAAATATGCTCAAAAAGTAGGAGCCAATGCATTACTTTTAGTTACACCATATTATAATAAAACAACTCAAAATGGCTTAATTTATCATTATAAAAAGATTGCTGAAAGTGTAAATATTCCAATAATTTTATATAATGTTCCAAGTAGAACTGGTATAAATATTGAACCTGAAACTTGTTTAGAACTTTCTAAAATTCCTAATATTGTAGCTATAAAAGAAGCAAGCCGGAAATCTTTCACAAGTTGCAAAAATTGCAAATCTTTGCAGGGATAATTTAACAATTTATTCTGGCAATGATGATCAAACAGTACCAATATTATCTTTAGGTGGATTAGGTGTTATATCTGTTTTATCAAATCTATATCCTAAATTTGTACATGAAATGGTAATGGACTATTTAACTGGTAATTGGCAAAAAGCTTCTAGTTCACAGATATATGCAATACCTTTAATAAATGCTTTATTTAGTGAAGTAAATCCAATTCCTATAAAATATGCTTTAAATAAAATTGGATTTAACTGCGGAATACCAAGACTTCCACTTGTAGAATTATCTGAAAAAAATAAAAATAAAATTGATTTTCTTTTAAATAATTGGTTGTAATACAAACAATTTATGATGTAATCTAGCTCAAACTACTAAAATTTCAAATATTTGTTCACTTTTGTAAGAAAACATGATATAATATATATTATGAAGTACATAGGAGTAGATAATTAATGAAATTATTAAATTTAATTAAAAGTAAATCAAACAATATTATAAATGAAAATATATATACACATATAGGTCATAATATTGATACATATATTGAAGAAAATGAAAGTTCTAATAATATAAAAAGATATAATTTAAATGAATTTTTTAATATTATTAAAGATGTTATATCAAACCCAACAGTAAAACAAATGAAAAATTATAGACAACATTGTTCAACTTCTTGTTATAAACATTGTATGCAAGTAGCATATTTTACATATATTGCATGTAAAGCATTAAAATTGGACTACATATCTGCAACTCGTGCTGCCATGGTTCATGATTTATTTTTATATGATTGGAGAAAAGATAATAGAAATATTGAGCTTCCTGGATTACATGCTTTTGTTCATCCCAAAATTGCATTAAAAAATGCTAACATGCTTTTTAAATTAAATGATATAGAAAAAGATATTATTTTAAAACATATGTGGCCTGTAACAATTTCTTTTCCTCGTTATAGAGAAACATATATAGTAACAATAATGGATAAATATAGTGCTTGTTTTGAATCTTACCTATATTTAAAAAATAAGTTTGAAAAGAATACAATTTATAAATATGCTTATATTTTCTTAAGTGTATTATTTCTTAGAATTGTTTAATTTCTTATTTTATAAGAGAAAAATGAAATATGTAATAAAACTATAATACACAAAAACTCTGAAAATATTTATTATTTTCAGAGTTTTTTCATATTACATATTTTATTATTTTTTAGCTGTTTCCTCTACTGGATAAACGCTAACTTGTTTTTTATCTCTTCCTAATCTTTCAAATTTAACTTTTCCAGTTATTTTAGCATATAAAGTATCATCACTTCCTATACCAACATTAGTTCCTGGATGGAATTTAGTTCCTCTTTGTCTTACTAGAATGTTACCAGCTGGAACTATTTGTCCATCTGCTCTTTTTAGACCTAAAC
>CALXYR010000051.1 GCA_944393025.1 uncultured Clostridia bacterium
CCACAATTCTATTTCAGAACAACAGATGTTACAGGTGTTATTGAATTAGCAGCTGGAACAGAAATGGTTATGCCAGGTGATAACATAGATATGACAGTTGAACTTATCACTCCAATAGCTATTGAAAAAGGACTAAGATTCGCTATCCGTGAAGGTGGTAGAACAGTTGGTTCTGGAGTTGTTTCAGAAATTGTTGAATAATAAGTAATTATATAAATGAAAGGCAAGGAAAATTATAAATCCTTGCTTTTTTATTGACTTTTAAGAGAAATGATTATATACTATATTCGTGTTAAATTAAAAAATATAAAATTGATTTCCTAGTGAAAAAAATATATATGAAAAGTAGCTTTACTGCAGGTGCATTTTGCTAAGATATAAAAAGAATAAGAGTTATAAATTTTTAGGAGGAATAAGAATGAAATTAATAAAAAAGCTATTATTTATTATACTTATTACAATAGCAGTAGTTTTTATTAGTAAGAATATTGTTAAGGCTTCAACAGTAGAAGTAACAACTGATATATTAAAGTTAAGAGAAAAACCATCAACAGAATCAAGTGTATTAGCATTAATAGCTAAAGGTGAAAAATGTGAATTTATATCAGAAGAAGATGATTGGTATAAAGTTAAATATGAAGATTATACGGGGTATATAAGTAAAGAATACTCTAAAAAAAATGATGAAAATTCGAAAGTTAATGCGAATAATAGTAATAAAACAGAAAGTGAAGAACAAAAAAATAATAATGCAGAAAATAGTAAAAATAATGAAACAGAAAAAATAGATCAATCTGTATTAAAAGGGAAAATGAAAAAAGAATCAAATGTAAAAATAGTTCCTTTAATAAATTCTAGTACAATAAAAAAATTAAATTCTAATACAGAAGTTACTGTAATAGAACAAATAAATAATTGGACATATATTCAAACTGATGAGATATCTGGTTGGATAAAAAATACAGAGATTTCAATCGAAGAAATAAAAGATAATAGTGATAATAAAAATAATACTGATAAAAAAGATACTGAAACTGCAGAAGAAACAAAAGAACAAAATAATTCTAATGAAGACGATAATAAAAATAATTCTGAATTTGAAGAAAAAACAATGTATGCAAATGATTATGTTAATATAAGAAAAGAACCAAATACAACATCTGATATATTAATGTTAGTTGAAATTAATACAGAATTAAAAGTTATAGGTGAAGAAGGTGACTGGTACAAAGTAAGTACAAGTGAAGGTGATGCATATGTTTCAAAGGATTTACTTTCAAATAAAAAAGTAAATTTAACTAATAGAGGAAGTGTAGATAGAATTTCAGCTAATGAAGAAGAAATTAAAAGTGAATCTGATACTATAGAAACCGAGGAAAAAGAAACTTCTTCAAATACTGCAAGCCAAATAGTTACATATGCTAAGAAATTTTTAGGAGTTCCATATGTATATGGAGGAGCAAGTTCATCAGGATTTGATTGTTCAGGATTTACAATGTATGTATATAAACATTTTGGAATATCAATGGGCCATGGTGCACAGATGCAATCAAAACTAGGAAAAGCAGTGAGTGCAGATAAAAATTCAAAATCTAGTTTATTAAATAATTTAGAAATAGGAGATTTAGTGTTTTTCTTAGATTATGAAACAATGGATGAAATTGGACACTGTGGAATATATATAGGAGATGGAGATTTTATCCATGCATCTTCAGGTTCTGGATATTGTGTAAAAATTAATAGTTTACTTCCAGGAGAATATTATAATACTAGATATTGTGCTGCAAGAAGAATAATTTAGATCAAATATAATATTAGTTAATGTAAATTTATAATCGGGGGAAAAGAAAGGGTAAAAATTATGAAAAGGCCAATTCTTATTACCTCGATTATGTATATGGTAGGAATATTAATTGGACTATACTTAAAAATAAGTGTAGTCCAATTATGTATAATAATAGGATTAATAAGTTTTTTTGTATATATATTAAAAATAAATAAAATAATATATTTTTTTATGATTATTATATTAATTGGAAATAGTTATATAGTATTTTTAGAAAAAAATTACGAAAAAAAGTATTTGAAAATACCTAAAGAAGTTTGTATAGAAGGAACAATAATTTCAAATAAAACAAATAAAGACTATAAATATACATATATTTTAAAAGTTAATAAAATAAATCAAAGTACGGAGTTTAATGGAATTGAATTAATAATTAATATTAAAAAAAGTAATATAAAAAATAATATTACTTATGGGAATAAAATAGAAATTATAGGAACTTATGAGCAACCAAATGAAGCAAGAAATTACAAGGGATTTGATTATAAACAATATTTAAAAACTAAAAATATATATGGTTTAATAGAGGTAAACAATTATAGTATAATAAAAGAAAAAAATATAAATAAAGTATTAGAATTCATAAATAATATAAAATTAAAAATAAAAAATAATTTGTTAGATATATTAGAAAAAGAAGAAGCAGGATTGTGTATAGGAATTCTTATAGGAGATAGAGAAAATATATCTGAACAAACAGAAGAAAATTTTAGAAAAAGTAATTTAACACATTTACTTGCAGTTTCAGGTTCTCATATTACTTATATAATTACAACTTTAACTACAATTTTGGGAAATACTAGTAGAAAATTTTCAAAAATATTTACAATTTTTTTTCTAATATTTTTTATGGCATTAACTGATTTTACACCATCTGTCATGAGAGCTAGTATAATGGGAATACTAGTTTTAATAGCAAGCATTTTATATAAAAAGTCAGATACTATAAATAATTTAAGTATAGCACTATTTATTATATTAATTTATAATCCATATTATATAATAGATACTGGTTTTCTACTATCTTTTGCAGGAACAATTGGAATAATTATTTTCTCAGAAAGAATAACAAATTATATAAAACAACATATAAAAATAATAAATATAAGCAAAAAAGAATTAAATAAAGAAAATGTTAATCAATTTATTTTTAACAAACTTGTTTTATATTTAATAAATTCATTTAGTGTAACTATTTCAGCTAACATTTTTATTATTCCAATTATAGCATATTTATTTAGTACAATATCTTTGAGTTTTTGGATTTCAAACATTTTAATAGCTCCAATTATGGAAATTACAACAATATATTCTTTTATTATTTATTTTATATCATTAATTTGTCCTATATTTTCAGAATTTTTAGGAATATTTTTAAACTATTTATTAAAAATTTTTCTTATAATAGCAGAAATATCTTCAAAAATTCCATATTCACAAATATATATAAAAACACCTAAAATTATTACTTGTTTAAATTATTATGTTATTATTTTTTACTTGCTATATATTAAGAATTCTAGATTTATAATATATAACAAGATTAAATTTTATTTCACATTAAAACAAAAAGAAAATTTTTTTATACATATTGTAGAACCATTTTTTTTAATATATAGAAAATTTATAATTTTAAAAAAATATAAATTAAAAATATTAGTAATATTTGTTATATTAATTATTGCCAATGTTAGTATATTTAATTTATTCACTAAGAAACTTCAGATATATTTTATTGATGTAGGACAAGGAGATTGTACATTAATAAAAACTTTAGGTGGAAAAAATATATTAATTGATGGGGGAGGAAGTGAATTTGGAAGTTTTGATGTTGGTAAACAAATATTATTGCCATATTTATTAGATAGGAGAATAAAAAAAATAGATTATTTAATGATATCTCATTTTGATAGTGATCACATAGGAGGTTTGTTTTATATATTAGAAAATTTAAAAGTTGAAAATATTATTATTTCAAAACAAGGTAAAATTTCAGAAAATTTTGAGAAATTTATTAAAATAATAAAAAATAAAAAAACAAATTTAAAAATTGTAAAAAAAGGTGATTTAATAAAAATAGATGATTTAAGTTATTTTGAAATATTATTTCCAGAAGATAATTTAATAAATGAAAATACTTTAAATAACAATTCTATTGTTGCTAAATTTATATCAAATAATATAACTATGCTATTTACAGGAGATATAGAAAAAATTGCAGAAGAAAGAATTGGTGAAATTTATAAAGAAAATTTTAAATTAGAATCAACAATATTAAAGGTGGCACATCATGGTTCAAAAACTTCAAGTTTGTACGAATTTTTAGATTTAGTAAATCCAAAAATTGCAATAATTGGAGTAGGAGAAAATAATAATTTTGGACATCCGAATAAAGAAGTATTACAAAGATTAGTTAAATATACAAATAAAATTTATAGAACAGATTTATGTGGAGAAATCATAATAGAATGTGAAAAAAATAAAATAAAAATAAAAACAAAGTTAAATAATAATGTAAATTAAAAATTTTGTATAATTTTCCAAAAGAATAACATACTAATATTAAAATTAATTTATAGTATTAGGAAAGGAAATGTATGGATAAAAAGTGGATAATTACGGTAATTATTGTAATAGTCTTGGGTTTACTGCTAGGTGTAGGAACTGCAATATTTTCAAGTTATATGAATAAAACAGATAATACAAATATAGTAAGTCGAAAAGAATTAGCAAATACAAATATAGAAAATTCTAATATTGATTTAAATAATATTAAAGAAACTAATTCTAGTGAAAATATAATATCTCCAAATGCAATAATAATAAAAAAAACATATTATAAAAAATGTGATCATTTAATAAAAGAAGAAGAACCAATTTCTGAAGATTTAATTAATAAAACTGAAGAAGATGTAAAAAATAAGTATTTAGATTGGCAAGTAACAAGTTTTACAAATGCACAAATAACTCTATATAAAGAATTAGATGAACAATGTGATGAACATTATTTTGTGCAAGAAAAAAACGGAATAGTAGTTATATATACTATTGATAAAAGTGGGACTAAAACACTAAAACAACAAACAGAAATTTTGACTAAATATTTACCAGATGAAGATGTAGAAAAAATAAAAGATGGAGTAGAAATTATAGGTTATACAAAACTAGTAGAATTTTTAGAAGATTTTGAGTAGAAAAATTTAATTTTATTAACTAATTAAAAAATAACTTTAAATAATATTAATTATTTAAAGTTATTTTTTTAATTATTCTATTTTTAAATTTTCTTTTTTTAAGTATCCTTCCTTATAAAACTTTTTAAAATACATTAGCAAAGAAAAAATAGTTATTATTATTGCTAAATAATAAATATAAATATCAAATCCGAATAAAGGAGATTCTGGACTTATAGATTTATTCCAATATTCAATAAATAATGAAGATACTATTGCAATATAAAATAAAACTGTTGCTAATTTTCCATACCACTTACTTGATACAACTAATTTTTTTCCATATAAAAATGATGCTCCAGATACCATTACTATTTCCTTTATAAATATTATTAAAAGTATCCAAAGAGGAATCATACCTTTAAAAGTTAAAGATGCAAGAACAGCAACCTGAGTAGATTTATCTGCTAAAGGATCTACTAATTTACCAAAATTAGTAATAAAATTAAATCTTCTTGCAATAAATCCATCTAATATATCAGTTATACCAGATATTGTTAATGTTATAAATGCAGATATATATTCACCTACAAGTATGAAATATACAATAAATGGAATTAAAATAAATCTTATTATAGTTAAAATATTGGGTATATTTTTTAACATATGTTATGCTCCTTATTTATTAGTAAATATTTTGTTAAATTTAAATAGATGTATCTATTTAGTAATTATAAAATCTATAGAATTATTTTTTAAGTCTGCAAGAACCAAATTTCCATTAACTAATTCATTTCTTAGAATTTTATCAGATAATTCATCTTCTATATATCTTTGTATTGCTCTTCTTAATGGCCTTGCACCATATTTAGTATCAGTACCTTTATCTAATAAATATTTTTTTGCAGACTCAGTTATTTCAAATGTAATATCTTTTTCTGCCAAAGCTTTTTTTGTATCATCTAGCATTAAATCTACTATTTTCATTAATTCATCTGTAGATAGGCTATTAAATATTACAATTTCATCAACTCTGTTTAAAAATTCAGGTCTAAAAGTATCTTTTAAAGCATTTTGAATAGCATTATTATTTACTTGTCCGCCGCCAAATCCTATAGAATTTGTATTTAAATTTGAACCAGCATTTGAAGTCATTATAATTATTGTGTTTTCAAAACTTACTGTATTACCTTGAGCATCTGTAAGTCTTCCATCATCTAATACTTGTAGTAAAATATTAAATACATCAGGATGAGCCTTTTCAATTTCATCTAAAAGTATTATTGAATAAGGATTTCTTTTTACTTTTTCAGTAAGTTGTCCTGCATCATCATAGCCTACATAGCCTGGAGGTGAACCAATAAGTTTAGAAGTAGAATGACTTTCCATATATTCAGACATATCTATTCTAATTATAGAATTTTCATTTCCAAACATTTCATAAGATAAAGCTTTTGCGAGTTCTGTTTTACCAACTCCTGTAGGTCCAACGAATATAAAAGAAGGTGGTCTTTTTGTACTTTTTAAGCCTGCTCTATTTCTTCTAATTGCACGAGATACAGCTTCAACAGCAATATCTTGTCCAATAATTCTTTTATGAAGATTATTTTCTAAATTTAATAATTTTTGAGTTTCAGCTTCTGTTATTTTTGTTACTGGAATTTTAGTCCAATTTTCAATAACTTCTGCTATATCTTGAATAGTTAAATTTTTAAGTTTCATTTTCTTAGAAATATCATTAATTTTTTCAGTTAAAGCACATTCTTTAGTTTTTAATTCGGCAGCTTTTTGATAGTCTTCAGTAGAATCAGCCTGAGCAGCTTCTTCTTTTTCTTCTAGAACTTTTGCAAGTTCATTTTTTAAAAGTTCCAATTCATAAAGTTCTTTATTATCTAAATTAATTCTAGAACAAGCTTCATCTAAAATATCTATAGCTTTATCAGGTAAAAATCTATCATGAATGTATTTTTCAGACATTATTACAGTTTGTTTAATAACATCAGTTGAAATTTTAACTTTATGGTAGTCCTCATAATATTTTTTAATACCATTTAAAATATTTATAGAATCATCTATTGAAGGTTCTGAAACTATTACTGGTTGAAACCTTCTTTCCAAAGCAGTATCTTTTTCTATATATTTTCTATATTCTTTTAGTGTGGTAGTACCAACTAATTGAACTTCTCCATTGGCAAGGGATGGTTTTAAAATATTTGCAGCATTCATAGAATGTTCTGCATCACCAGCACCAATTATATTATGAATTTCATCAATAACTAGTATAATATTTCCAAGAGATTTACATTCATCTATTATAGATTTCATTCTAGCTTCAAATTGACCTCTAAATTGTGTTCCTGCAATAACAGCAGTCATATCTAATAAGTATACTTCTTTATTTAAAAGTTTCGCAGGAACTTTAGCATTTGCAATTCTAATAGCTAATCCTTGAGCAATGGCAGTTTTACCAACACCAGGTTCACCAATTAAGCAAGGATTATTTTTAGATCTTCTGTTTAATATTTGTATAATTCTTTGAATTTCTTTATCTCTTCCAATTACTTCATCTAATTGATTATTTTTTGCTTTTTGAGTTAAATTAGTTCCAAAAGTATCTAGAGCTTTTTTTCTTTTATTTGCTTTTTTATCTACTTTTACTTTTTTCTTGCTTGTAGAATTTGAATCTTGATTACTATCTTCAGTTTGATTATTTCCATTAAACATATTTGAAAAAATGGATCCTAATGGAATAGCACCAAATTGCATTCCACTATTTGCCTCATCAACATTATAATCATCAGTTTCAAGTGGAACATCAGAAAAATTCATATTTTCAGACATATCTTTAAACATAGATTCAAATTGTTTTGTCATATTATTTAAATCATCTTCAGAAAGATTAGCTTGTTTCATTAGACTATCTATAGGATTAATACCTCTCTTTTTGGCACAATTATAGCAATATCCTTCTAAAGTATTTTTACCATTATCATCTTTTTTATTTACAAAAACAACAGCATTGTTTTTCTTACAATCTGAACATAACATTATATAATAAACCTCCATTCAAGTATAGGTTCTAACATATTAGTATTAAATCTCTAAATTTTAATATATAGATTATATGTGATAACTATACATAATATATAATACATTAAAATAATATTAAAGTCAATAAATAAACATTTAGTAATTGAAATTTTGATTTGTATATTGTATACTATATATGTAGAAATATAAGAGAAAAGGTGAAAAAATGAAAAATCCTAAAGTTTTATATATATTAATTAGTGTTTTTTGTGTATTTGCAATTATAGCAGGAATATATGCTCAATTTATAGATGGAGATTATACTCCAACTAACTCATCACAACATGGGGATGATTCCTCAGAAAAAGACCAAGTGCAGATAGGTAAAGAATTTGAACAGTTATTTACAAATACTTTAATTTTTGAAAACTTTGATTCAACAGGTATACAAAAATTAAATTCAGATAATGATATTGTTTATACAATATATGAAAAAAAAGAAGAAAATGAAAATTATGAAATAGATTTGCATATACCAATTGTAAATATAAAAAGTGATTTGGCAACTAAGCTAAATCAATTTACACAGAACAATTTTGTTAACAAAGCAAATGATATAATGAAAAATACAGATAATACAAAAAAATCAAAATATAGTATTGATTATATAGCTTATATAAATGGTGATATATTATCAGTAGTTATAAAAACAGCTTTTAAAGAAGGAGATTCAGCACAAAGAATAATTATTAAGACATATAATTACAATTTAGCTACACACGAAGAACCTACTTTAAATGAATTAATTACATTAAAAAAATTAAACAAAAATGAAGTAAATAATAAGATAAAAGAAGTAGTATCACAAGCACATAATGAAGACTTAGCACTTCAAAATATGGGGATTACTCAAATATATATGAGAGACTTAAGTGATCCTATGTATAGTGTAGAAGGAGCAAATACATATTTTTTAGGACAAGATAGTAAACTATATATAATTTATGCTTATGGTAATAGTGAATTTACCTCTAAAATGGATATTATATTATTTGAATAAAATAAGGAAGAAAGTAAATGCAAAAGAAAATACTAATAACAGAAAAACCATCAGTTGCAATGGAATTTGCAAAAGTATTAAAAATAAATACTACAAGAAAGGATGGGTATCTAGAATCTGAAAACTGGATAGTAACTTGGTGTGTTGGACACTTAGTTACTATGTCATATCCTGAAGTATATGATGAAAAACTTAAGTTTTGGAGATTAGATACTCTTCCTTTTATGCCTAAAGAATATAAGTATGAAGTTATACCAAGTGTACAAAAACAGTTTGATATAATAAAAAACTTATTATTAAGAGAAGATGTAGATTCTATTTATGTTGCAACAGACTCTGGAAGAGAAGGAGAATATATTTTTAGATTAGTTGAAAATCAAATAGGAATAAAAAAACAAAATAGAAAAAGAGTATGGATTGATTCTCAAACAGAAGAAGAAATAAAAAGAGGTATTAATGAAGCTAAAGATTTATCAGAATATGATAGTTTATCTGATTCAGCATATTTAAGAGCAAAAGAAGATTATTTAATAGGTATAAACTTTTCAAGACTATTATCTATAATTTATGGAAAAAGAGCAGCAAAAGAATTAGAAGAAGATAGAATTTCTATTGCAGTTGGAAGAGTGATGACTTGTGTTTTAGGAATGATTGTTTCAAGAGAAAGAGAAATTAGAAATTTTGTTAAAACTCCATATTACAAAATTATTGGTGAATTTGGAGATAAAGAATCATTAATAAAAGCAGAATGGAAAGTAAACGAAAAATCTGTAATGTTTGATTCACCAAAACTATATAATGAATCTGGATTCAAAAAAGAACAAGATGCTAAAGAATTTATAATTTCACTAAAAAATAAAAAAGCAGTAGTTACAGAAGTAAAAAAAAGTAAGACAAAAGAAAATGCACCACTTTTATTTAACTTAGCAGAAATACAAAATGAATGTACAAAAAGATTTAAAATAAAACCAGATGAGACCTTAGAAATAATACAAAACTTGTATGAGAAAAAATTGGTTACATATCCTAGAACAGATGCTAGAGTACTTTCTACTGCTATTGCAAAAGTAATTTCAAAAAATTTAAACGGTATTGCAAAAGGGTATAAAGATGAAGAAGTTCAAGGATATATAGAAAAAATGGTGAA
>CALXYR010000052.1 GCA_944393025.1 uncultured Clostridia bacterium
AGAGTTCCTCCTAACCATCTTTGATTAATGTAGTACATACCACATTTTTCTGCTGCTTCTTTAACACAATCTTGTGCTTGTTTTTTTGTTCCAACAAATAAAATTGTTTTTCCTTCTTCTGCTTGTTCTTTTAAGAAGCTGTATGCTTCGTCTAATTTTTTAGATGTCTTTTGTAAATCGATAATGTGAATACCATTTCTAGCTTGAAATATATATTCAGCCATTTTTGGTTCCCATCTTCTTGTTTGATGTCCAAAATGAACACCTGCTTCTAGTAATTGTTTCATTGCAACTACTGCCATTTTTTATTCCTCCTTTTTGTTTTACCTCCACAAAGTATTAACATTTAAAAAGACTTGTTTTTTAGCAAGTTTAAAATGCTATAAAACAAGCACTCCTCTTTAAACTAACTTGTGTGTGTTTTTTTAACATATATTAGTATAACATATATATTAAGCATTTTCAATACTTTTTTTGCATTTTTTACCTATTTCTTCCTTCTTTTCATTTTCCTTAATTCATCTTTTGTTATTTTATCTATTCTATTTGATTCTATCATTTTTTGTATTGCTTTATTATATGTAAAGTCATCTAATCTATTATTTTTTAAAAATTCTATTACTTTAGTTTTGCTTTTTACAAATGCTACAGAAATTCCCCAAGCTATTCCCATTTTTACATAATATTTATCTAATTTTATGTTTTCATATATTTCTAATACACTATCTATATATTCATCTATTAAATAGTAATCCATTAGCATTATACATAAAAATCTCACTTCAAATTCATTTTGAGAATCTTTGTATTTTTGTAAATATTTCCACATTTCTTTTAAACTTTTATTTGTAAATTTATAAGTAGAGCAACAACAATCACATATAGCCCAATTATCTATTATTTGAACAAATGTATCTAAATATTTTAGTCTTGTTTCTAACTCTTCATTAATGTAACCTATTACCAAACCATATATCATTTTTTCTTCATAAAATTCACATTTATAATTATCTAAAAACTCTTTCCAATTTTCTTTTGAAATTCTTTTTGCTATTTCTCTTAGTTTAGGTATTCTTACTCCTATAATGTTACTTACATTTGGACATAATGAACTATTAAATTCTTTATACTTCTCATCTGCAATTTTATATAATTCTTCTCTTAAACTTATCATTACTTTCTCCGCTTCTATTCTATAATTTAATATTAGATTTTACATTATTATAATATTTTTTCTTTATATTGTCTGTATAAATTATCATATTTTTTATAATTATATAAAATTTGGTTCATATATATACGAAAAATAGCTCTACAAATTTGTAAAGCTATTTATTTAACTATGCACTCTTCAATTCAAGCCTCAATTTATCAGCTATCATTGCGATAAATTCACTGTTTGTAGGCTTGCCTTTATCAGCAGATACAGTATAACCAAATATTCTTTCTACTGTTTCTTGTTGACCTCTTCCCCATGCTACTTCTATTGCATGTCGAATAGCTCTTTCAACTCTTGATGGAGTTGTCTTATACATACTTGCAATCTCTGGATATAATTGTTTTGTAATTTGATTAATCATATCAATATTATTTACTACCATTATTATAGCTTCTCTTAGGTATTGATACCCTTTAATATGAGCTGGAACACCAATTTCATGTATTATATTTGTAACTAATGCTTCTAAATTTTCTTCATTTTTTTGGTTTATTGGGGATATATCTATATATTGTGCTTTTATTTCTCTATTTATTAAATTCATTTTATTATTTGTTGGTTGATAATATTTAAGTTCCTTTATTCTTTTTATTAAAATACTTATGTCAAATGGTTTTACTATATAATATTGTGCTCCTAATTCAATAGCTTTTTGTGTTATTTTATCTTGACCAACTGCAGATAAAATAATGCACATAGGCATTTTGCTTACTTGTTCTGAATTTAATTTTTCTAATACTCCTAACCCATCTAAATGTGGCATTATAATATCTAATAATGCTATATCTGGTTTAGTTTCTAAAATTTTTTCAAAAGCATCCTGCCCATCTCTTGCTACTCCTACAACTTCTAAGTCTTCATCTCTTGATAAATGATTTACTAATGTTTTTGCAAAATCTTGATTGTCATCTGATACTAAAATTTTGATTTTTTCTTTCAATGTTCTATCCCCCTAATATTAAAAATTGTAAAATTTTTACAGTCAGATTATATAACTTTTTCCAAAATTTTACAATAGTTTTTTTAAAATTTTTTAATTTTTATTTTTTTCTATATATTTTTCCTTAATAATATTATACTTTAGAAGATTTATTATTTTATTATCATATTTAGTATCAAATATTTGATTTTTTTGTTTTTTAGTTACTTCTATTTTACATATTATATTTTCTTTATAATCTATATTAGTAATATTTATATTATTTTTACTACAATAATATTTAAATTTTTCTATATCTTGATATAATATTTCGACTTCTACTTCATAGCCTAATTCTTTTTCTATTATTTCTGACTTTTCTACTACCTTTGTTGAAGCTTCAGCATATGCTCTAGTTAATCCTCCTGTGCCTAATAATATTCCTCCAAAATATCTTGTAACAATTATTAATACATTATTTAAATTATTTTTTTCTATTACATTTAAAATAGGTGAACCAGCTGTTCCATTTGGTTCACCATCATCACTATATTTTTTTATTAAATTTTCTGAATTTATTATATATGCATAACAATTATGCCTCGCATCATTGTATTTCTTTTTTGTATCTTTTATAATTTTTTCTGCTTCTTCCACATTTTCAACATAAAAAATATTTGCTATAAATTTAGACTTTTTTTCATTTATTTCTGCTCTTTCTTCTCTTTTTATAGTTTTAAATTTTTCTACACTCATATACTTAACCTTTCTTATTTTTTATAAACCTGCTGTATAACCAGTAGAATATGCAATTTGTAAGTTAAAACCTCCAGTATAAGCATCTACATCTATTATTTCTCCTGCAAAATATAATCCTTTTATAAGTTTTGATTCCATTGTTTTTGGATTTATTTCTTTAATATTTATTCCTCCAGAAGTTATTATTGCCTCCTCTATCGGTCTAAATCCTTGTATTACTATTTCTAATTTTTTCATAACCTCTATAAGCTTTAATCTTTCTTTTTTAGTTATTTCATTAACTTTTTTATCTGGTTGTATTTCAGATAATTTAATTATTACTGGTATCATCTTTTTTGGTAATAAATCTTCTAAACTATTTTTAAAAGCTTTATTTTTTTCTTTATCAAAATCTCTTAATATTCTTTCATTTAATTTTTCTTCTGAAAGAGCTGGTTTCAAATCAATTAAAAGTACAACATCTCCACTTTTCATTAAATTTTCTATATTTTTATATCTTAATAAATGTGCTGTTCCACTTAAAATAATTGGACCAGAAACTCCAAAATTGGTAAATATCATTTCTCCAAAGTCTTCATATATTATTTTATTGTTTGTTTTATCTTTAAAATATATATGAACATTTTTTAGACTTAATCCTTGCATTTTTTTACATATTTCTAAGCTTTTTTCTTTATTCACACTAAGTGGTACTAATGATGGCTTTATTTTTGTTATACTATGACCTAAATTTTGTGCTATTTTGTATCCATCTCCGGTTGATCCAGTACCTGGATAACTTTTTCCTCCTGTAGCTAAGATAACTTTATCTGCTAAAATAGTGTTTTCTTTTCCATTTGTTATTGCTTTTACTCCACATACTTCCTTATTTTCTTTTAGTAGTATTTCTTCTACTTTTGTATTTAATATAATTTTTACATTTAACTTATTTATTATTCTTATCAATGCTTTTTGAACATCTTGCGAACTATCTGTTACAGGAAAAACTCTATTTCCCCTTTCTACTTTTGTTTTTACTCCTTCTTTTTCTAACATTTTAATAATATCTACATTATTAAAATTATTAAAGCAACTATACATAAACATACCATTACCTGGTATGTTTTTTATAAAATCTTCTATTGGAATACTGCTTGTTATATTGCATCTTCCTTTTCCTGTTATTAGAAGTTTTTTTCCAAGCATATTCATTTTTTCTAAAATAGTAACATCATTTCCATTTTGTGCAGAAGAAATAGCTGCTAACATTCCAGCAGGTCCTCCACCAATTACTACTACTTTCATTTACTGCTCCTTATATTTTTACTTACCTTCCATATTTTCTATTGCTTTAAGGACTCCTATTTTTCCGTATTCATAAGTAAGTCCACCTTGCATAAATGCTATATATGGTGGTCTTATTGGTCCATCACATGAAAGTTCTATTGATGAACCTTGAGTAAATGCTCCTGCTGCCATAATAACTTTATCTGTATAACCTGGCATATCCCATGCTTCTGGTATTGAATTAGAATCTATTGGTGAACCCATTTGTATTCCTTGACAATATTTTATAAGTTTTATTTCATCATTGAAATTAATATTTTGTACTATATCTGCTCTTTCTTCATCATATTTTGGTTCTACCTCATAACCTAATTTTTCTAGCATTCTACTTGCAAAAACTGCTGTTTTTAAGCTACTTGATACAACAGAAGGTGCCATGAATAACCCTTGTAAAATTGATTTTGTTATTCCTAGAGTTGGTCCTACTTCTTTTCCCTCTCCTGGTACAGTAAGTCTTTCAGCTGCTAATTTTATTAGCTCTTTTTTTCCTGCAATATATGCTCCATTTGGTGCAATCCCCCCTCCAAGATTTTTTATTAGTGATCCTACTATTACATCTGCCCCTACTTCTAAAGGTTCTTTTTCATTTACAAATTCACAATAACAATTATCTATCATAATTATTGCATCTTTGCTATATTTTCTTATATGTTTTATAACTTTTTCTACTTGTTCTATTTTTATGCTTTTTCTAGTACTATAACCTTTTGATCTTTGTATTTCTATTAATTTTACTTTTCCCTGTTTTAGTCTTTTTTCTATTTGCTCATAATCAAAATCATTATTAATTAATTCTATTTTTTCATAATTAATTCCAAAAGATTTTAATGAACTATTGTTTTCTTTAATTCCTATAACTTCATCTAGAGTATCATATGGTTTGCCTGCTATACTAAGCATTGTATCACCAGGTCTTAAAAATGCAAATAAAGCAACAGTTAAAGCATGTGTACCAGAAATAAATTGTCCTCTTACTAAAGCATCTTCTGCTCCAAGTACTTCTGCAAATACTTTTTCACATGTATCTCTTCCTATATCTCCATAACCATACCCTGTAGTTTGATTAAAATGCATATCAGAAATATTATTTTTTTGAAATGATTTTAATACTTTTATTGAATTATATTCACAAACTTTATTAATTTTTTTAAATATAGGTTCTATATCTTTTTCTACTTCATTTGCTAAATTAATTAGTTTGTCTGATATTCCAAATTCTTGGTACATTTTATTTTTCTCCTTTAACTAATTTTCATCTATTTTATCTGTATAATAACTATTTCCATACCATTCTTGAACTTTATAATATTTACCTATAAAGTTTGGACTAATATCTTCTATTTCATATATAGGTTCTTGAACTATCTCCCCATTTTCGTTTATTACGCCCCATTTATCATCTAATTTTATTCCTGCAAACCCATATACATTTAATTCTGTCACCATATCATATTTTTTATCTACTACTGTATTTCCTTGTTTATCTACAAAACCCCATTTCCCATTTATTTCTTCTGCATATAATTTATTATTAGGAAATACTTCTTTTCCTGTTAATTCTTTTCCTGTATAATCAAAATATCTATTTTCAGTTTCTGAATAAACTCTAATATAATTATCTTTTATATCTATATTAGCATTTTCCATTGTAACTACTATTTGCATATTTTTATTTATTAAACTGACTGTACTAGTTTCTGATATATTTGCTTGTAATAGTTCTGTATTATTAATTTTTATAATACTATTATAATTTAAATCTACTAATGATTTTCCTGTTAAATCTATTATTCCATTTTTTCTACCATTAGCAACAATATAATAGTTATTATCTATTTCTTCTATATTAGTATATTTTTTATCTATTATTACATTTCCGTTTTTGTCAATTATATAATATATACCTTCTTTATCGTATACTATGTAATTTTGGTTATCTTTTGTAGGCATTTTGTATACATAACCATCAGTCATTTCATTTCCATTTAAATCTAATATTTTATCTTGTCCATCTTCTGTTGCATTAATATATATTCCACCAAAACTAATATTACTATATTTTGTATCTATTTTTATTTTCCCGCTTCTATCTACTATTCCTTGTTTACCATTTCTTTGAACTATAAATACATCATTATATGCATAATAAATAATTTCTTCATATTCATAATTTAATAATAATTTATTATTTTTTAGTAATCCTGCTTGTCCATCTTTATATGCAACTATATAAACATCTTTTTCATTTTCAATTTCTGTAACTCTCTCTATTTGTGTATAACTATTATCTAATATTACTTTACCTTTATAATCTATATACCCATATCTATACCCTTCATCTTTAATTTTACAAGTTATAAAACCTGTTCTTTGGTATTTGGTATTTGTATCATAATAATTATCTACAGATATATTATCATATTCTGTTTTTATAACTTCTACTCCATTTATATTTATAACTCCATATTTTGTTCCTTGTTTTACAAGAAGCATTCCTTCTTTATATGTTACTGCTTCTATTTCATCATATATTGGTTTAGTTATTTCTTTTCCATCTATACTTATTAAACCAAGTTTCCCATCTTTTTTATATTTTAATACTGTATTTTCAAAAGGAACTCCATCTGCTGTAGTATCTGTTGGTATTGCTTGAACATTACTATAACCAGTAATTATTTGTTCTCTTTTTTCATTTAAAACTTTTGTTTCATATTCCTTAGTTTCTGTATTGTAATTAGACATACATACAAATACTGGTTTTGATGGATTAGGAATTTGTATAATATTATAATTTGGTTCTATTATTATATTGCCACTTTTATCTACTACTCCATATTTTCCATCAACTTTAACTTGGTTATATAAAATTTCACTAACATATTCAACATCAAAAACATATTTTGCTCTATTTTTAAAATATATAATCGATATACTCACAGTTAATATTATAATTATTAATATTATAACTATTGATATTATTTTCTTTTTACTCATACATTATCTCCTTTGTTTTATTCTTCATTACTTTCTTTTTCTTGTTGTTCATTCATATTTCTACATATTTTTACATATTTTATTCTCTTGTCATCTATTTCTTCTACTTTATATGTTAAATTACTATCTTCTAGTATTGGATGTTCGTTTTCATCTGGTATTCTCCCTAATTTATCTATTAAATAACCTGATAATGTTTCATAATCTCCTTCTGGTAATTCTATATTAAAATTCTTTTTTAATTCGTATGTTGTAATTGCTCCACTTAAAATATATGTATTTTCATCTATTTTCTTAAATTCAATTTCCTCTTCGTCATATTCATCAAATATATTTCCAACTAATTCTTCAATAATATCTTCCATTGTAATTAATCCAGCTGTTCCTCCATATTCATCTATTACTATAGCTAGTTGAACTTTGTTTTGTTGCATTTCTTTAAAAAGTTCATCTATATCTTTAGATTCTGGTACAAAATATGGTTCTCTTATTAATTTTTTTATATCAATTTTTTTATTATCTTTTAATGGTTTTAAAAGGTCTTTAACAAATAATATTCCTTTAATATCATCAATACTTTCCTCATATACTGGTACTCTACTATATTTAAATTCATCTATTTCATCTAATATTTCTTTTATATCATCATTTATGTCTATCGCATACATTTCTGTTCTTGGTGTCATAATTTCAGAAACTATTATATCATTAAATTCAAAAACATTATTTAATAATAGTTTTTCTCCTTTTTCTATTGTACCCTTTTCTTCTCCTTCATCAATCATCATTTTTATTTCTTCTTCTGTTACAACCTCTTCTTCTGATTCACTTACACCAAATATTTTTGAAACAATATTTGTGGAGAATGTAAGTAGTTTTACAAATGGTGCTGTTATTATTGATATTCCTCTTATTCCCCCTATTGTTGCATAAGATATTTTTTCATAATATTTCATTGCTAATCTTTTTGGAACCAATTCTCCAAATACAAGAGTAAAAAAAGATAATATAATTGTTATTAATATTATTGAAATTCCTCTCCAAGCTGACAAATTTAAAAATGGCATTAACTCATTTAATATTGGAGCTAATTTATCAGCAAAAGCATCTGATGCAAATGCACTAGATAAAAATCCTGCTAATGTTATTCCTATTTGAATAGTTGCTAAAAATTTGCTAGGTGATTTTAACATTTTTAAAATACTTTTTGCTTTTTTATTTCCCTCTTTTGCTTCTTTTTCTATTCTAGCATCATTTAATGATATAAATGCAATTTCTGTTGCTGCAAAATAAGCATTAAGTAATATTAAAATTATTAAAACTGTTATTTGTGTTAACATTAAAATTTTCCTTTCTATGTAATTTTAATTAATATTGTTTACATATATAATGATAAGTTATTTCAGTCTCGTTGTCAAGAAATTACAAAAGAAAAGACTTATTTTAATATACAAAAATATTATTTTTTTCGATAATATTTTTAATATTTATTCTAAGTCTTTTGTAATATAATATATTAAATTTTTGTTAATTAATTCTTAATATTTAAAATTTCTAATTAAAACCCTGTTCTTGGAAGATTTATTTCTTTTTTTCCAGTTTGAGTTATATTTTCATCTTCTACTATTTTATCTTCATTTTCAGGCTTTTTATAATTATTTACATTTACAGTATATTTTTGATTTAATTCAATTTCAATTTCTATTAGTTCATCATATATTGTATAGCCATCTGGAGATTTTACTTCTTGTATATAATATTTTCCAGGAATAATATTTTCCACTACAGCTATTCCTTTTTCATTTGTTGTAACATCAGAATATACTATTTCTTTATTTTCATCTAATATATTAAATTTAGCCTCTTTTAATAATTCTTTTGTTTCTGCATCTTTTTTTATTATTTCTATTTTAGTTGTATTTGGTAAATATTTTATTTTGGCTTTTGTACTTTGAAATTCATACTCTCCTGCAACTAATGCATAACTTTGTTTAGAAGAATCTCCTGAATCTCCATATAAAATAGGTTTTGTTTTAACTTCTGCTGTAACTTCTAATTCCAATTCTCCACTTTTATCTAATTGTGATATAGGAATTAAAATTTTAAAGTTTTCTCCTGATTTATATTCATGTTTTTCTATATTATTACCATCAACAATTTTTACATTTTCTAAATCTAATTTATTTAATTTTATTGTATATTTTGTATACTCTAAATTAGCTTCAACTTCAAATTCTTTGCTAATATAATTAGGATCTATATTATCTAATTTCCATTTTTCACTAATTTGATTTATATTAACTATAGATACTGGCTTTGTTTGAGATGAACTTCTAGCTATTTTTGCAATCTTTTCTGCTGCATTAACTACTCTGTCACCTTGAGAATTTAATCCAGCAAATTTTTTCCAATCATAATTATACATTGCATCATAAACTGCCATTTTAGTTGCAGCAAATGCTTCTATATCACTATTACATCCAAGCTCTTTTGCTGTTTTAAATGGATAACCATTTACTACTGCTATCCATATTTTAT
>CALXYR010000053.1 GCA_944393025.1 uncultured Clostridia bacterium
ATATAATTAATATTATTTAAAATTGGAGGTTGATTTTAATTGGGTATTGAAAAACATATAATAATTACAGGAACATCTTCTGTTTCTTGGAAAGATGCTGTAGTTCAAGCTGTAAGTGAGGCTTCAAAAACAATAGATTATTTATCTTCTGTAAAAGTTTTAGATCAAAGGGCAAAAATTGATGGACGCAAATTGGTTCAATATTATGTTGATTTAGATTTGTCTTTTGTTATTGATAGAGATAGAGATTAGGAGGTTTTATGAAAATTAATACTAAAAAAGATTATTTAGATTATGTTGATAAAAAATCTCCAAATTCTCCTATTTTAAAAAATTGTTTTAACGCTTTTTGGGTTGGTGGGCTAATTTGTACAATAGGTCAAATTATATTTGATTTTTGCGAATATAAAGGTTTTGATTATACTAGTTGTTCTACTATTGTTTCAATAACTTTAATAGGTATTTCTGCCTTTTTAACTGGTCTTAATATTTTTAATAAAATTGGAAAATTTGCAGGAGCTGGTTCTTTAGTTCCAATAACTGGTTTTGCTAATTCAATTGTTTCTCCTGCCATAGAATATAAGTCTGAAGGATATGTTATGGGAGTTGGTGGAAAAATGTTTACTGTTGCAGGTCCAGTTCTTGTATACGGTATTTCTGCTTCAGTTATTGTAGGTATTATAGCTACTTTTTTTGTATAACATATTAAACTTATACAATTTATAAAATCTTAGGAGGATTGCTTATGAAAAAAATTGGTTTACAAACAATTAAACTAGATACTTCACCATATATATTAGAAACATCATCTATAGTTGGTCCAAAAGAATCTCAAGGACCTCTTGCAAAATATTTTGACCAGTGCCTAGAAGATGAATTTTGGGGAGAAAAATCTTGGGAAAAGGCTGAAAGTAAAATTATAAAGGAAAATGTAAATTCTTTAGTTGCAAAATCTGGAATAGCAAATACTGATATTGATTATTGTTTTGCTGGAGATTTATTAAATCAATGCATTTCTTCAAGCTTTGGACTTCGAGAAACTAATATTCCTTTTTTTGGAGTTTTTGGTGCTTGTTCTACATTTGTAGAAAGTATGTGTTTAGGTAGTATTTTTATTTCTTCAAATGCTGCAAATAATGTAATTTGTGCTACCTCTAGTCATTTTTGTAGTGCAGAAAAACAATTTAGATTTCCTCTTGAACTTGGTAACCAAAGACCTCAGTCTGCTCAATGGACTGTTACTGGTTCTGGTGCAGTAATTTTATCTAATTCGAACTTAAATAGAGATTGTCCTCAAATAACTTACATCACTCCTGGAAAAATTGTAGATATGGGTGTAAAAGATGCTAATAATATGCGGTGCTGCTATGGCTCCAGCTGCTTTAGATACTTTAATAACACATTTAAAAGATACTGGCAGAAAGCCAAGTTATTATGATGCAATTATTACAGGTGACTTAGGTCATGTAGGAAAAGAAATTTTATCTGAGCTTGCTGAATCTAGGGGTTATAACATAAAAAATATTTACAATGATTGTGGTGTTTTAATTTTTGATAAAGAAACTCAAGATACTCATTCTGGTGGTAGTGGTTGTGGTTGTATAGCTTCAGTTTTTTCTGGCTATTTATATAAATTATTAAAAGAGAAGAAAATAAATAGACTTTTATTAATAGCAACCGGTGCACTAATGAACTCAACAACTTCTCAGCAAGGTGAAAGTATTCCTGGAATTGCCCATGCAATTTCTATTGAGAATTTAAATAAATAATTTATATTTAAAATGTAGGTTTATAGGTAACCAAAAAACCTAAATATTATTATAAGGATTTACTAATATGGATTTTATTCAAAGTATAGATTTGATGCAATTACTAAGATGCTTTATTGTTGGTGGACTAATATGTATAGTTGGACAAATACTAATAGATAAGACAAAATTAACTTCTGCTAGAATTTTAGTTATTTTTGTTACAACTGGTGTTATTTTAGGTGCTATTGGCATTTATCAATATTTAATATATTTTGCAGGTTGTGGAGCAACTGTTCCCCTTTTAGGTTTTGGAGCAAATTTAGCTAAAGGAGCAATTACAGAAGCTCAGTCATCTGGTCTTTTAGGAGCTTTTATTGGAGGTGTAAAAGCTTCTGCTGGTGGAATAGCTGCAGCCATTTTCTTTGGGTATATTGCATCTTTAATTGCAAAACCTCATATAAAAAAACAATAAGAGAGGATTTTTCCCTCTCTTTTCTTGTCTTATGTATTGTCTTTTATTCCAAATATTAATTTTACAATACCTCTTAAAAATTTTGGAACTTTTTTTACTACTATTGTCATTTTTAATCCCTCCTTATAAGCATTTAGAATATGCCCTGTGTTTTCTTTAGATTTAACAACATAACCACATTATTCCTAAACAAACAATTACTGCTCCAATAATAAATAACCAACCTGATATAGGAAGTAATAATACAAATAATATTCCTAAACCAAATCCAATTAAGCATACAGCTATTGTCTTTTTTAGTAATCTACACATTTTATTACCTCCCATCATTTGTATATTATATTAATTTATGTCTATTTTGGTTACCAATTAGAATATAAGTAATTTTATTTTACCAATTCATATATGTGTAAAATTTAATTAAATAATAGTTGCATTATTTTTGATTTTTAGACTATTAAGTTTACAATAAATATTAATCATGATATAATATCATAACTTAAACTTCTTGCATAATGAAAATAAATTTTAGAAAGGTTATATATTATGAATCAAAAAGAAGCAATAAAAATATTAGATATTTTAAAAAATACATATCCTAATGCTAAATGTAGTCTTGATTTTTCTACTCCTTTTGAGTTGCTTGTTGCAGTAATTCTTTCGGCCCAATGCACCGATGAAAGAGTAAATAAAACTACACCAAATATATTTAATAAATATTCTACTCCAGAGGATTTTGCAAAAATGCCAATAGAAACTCTAGAAAAACTTATTCATCCATGTGGCTTTTATAAAAATAAAGCCAAAAATATTAAACTCACAGCACAAAAAATAATTAATGATTTTAATGGAGAAGTACCTCAAACTATAGAAAAACTTTTAACTTTACCTGGTGTTGGAAGAAAAACAGCTAATGTAGTTATGCTAGAAGCTTTTAATTCTCCTCAAGGAATTGCTGTTGATACTCATGCTAAAAGACTTTCTAATAGAATTGGTTTTTCTAATGAAGTAAATCCTGAAAAAATAGAAAAAGATTTATTAAAACTTTTTCCTTATAAATATTTAAAAGATGTTAATCATATTCTTATATACCATGGAAGAAGTATTTGTAATTCACGAAATCCTAAATGTGATAATTGTACCATAAATAAATATTGTAAATATTATTTAAATAATAATACAAATTAATCATTTTAACAAAAATAATACATATTTTATAAAAATCACTTCATACTATATATTATGGGGTGGTTTTATTTTGACAAATATTAATTGTTCATGTAATTGTAAATATCAAATTGATGGAAAATGTTACTTAGAAAATGTGCAATCTCAAAAAATATCTCCTAATAGTGAATGTATTTATTATTCTAAAAAATAATCATTGACAAAACTTCTTATAAATTATATTATTGTCATATAATTTATTTAAGGAGGGATTTTTTTGAAATTTAACTTATTTAAAAAAATAGCTTTATGCTTTATTTTATTAGTATGTGTTTTATCTACTTGTGTATTTGCAAATGATACTAAAAATTCTGAGAAAAGTGATATTTTAGCAAGTTATGAAACTAATTATAATTTTATTTCATCCGATTTATTTTTGTATGATGTAGATATTGAAGTATCTGATATTGTATATGGTAATGTTTTTGCATACGGATCAACTGTTAAAATAACTGGTGAAATTTATGGAGATCTTTTTGTTTTTGCAAATTCATTAGAAATATCAGAAAATGCCGTAATTTACGGTAATGTATTTTCTTATGCAAATAACATAACAGTTTCTGGTATGGTCTCTGATATTTATGCTATGTCTGATACTTTTACTTTAGAAGATTCTGCCACTTTAGATAGAAACTTATATGTATATGCAAATTCTGTTTCACTATCAGGTCAAGTTTCAAGAGATGCTTTTATCTCTACAACAAATTTATCTTTTAATAAAAGTGAAGATGTTATAATTAAAAATAATTTAAATTATACTTCAAGTACAGAAGCAAACATTCCAGATGGTGCAGTTGAAGGAGAAATAAATTTTAAACCTATTGAAGTTAATATGCAAAATATAATATTATCTGTAGTTTTAGGAATTATAAAAATACTAATATTATCTTTAGCAATAATATTAATAAGTTTATGGTTAGCTCCAAACTTTAAAGATAGAGCATGTGAAATTATATCAAAGAAAAGCTTTAAAGCCTTTGGAATTGGTTTACTTGTATTTTTTGGAATAATTTTAGCTTCAATTATTTTACTAATATTTACTTATGGATTTGGCATATATATATCACTTATTTCAATTGGTTTATTAATTTTAGGTTATGCTATTTCTAATACAATATTTAGTATGTCTATTGGTAAATTGCTTGCAAATAAATTTAATTTTACAAAAAATACAGCTTTTGTGCTTTTCTCACTTTTAATTGTTCTTGCACTTGAACTAATTAAATTTGTACCATATGTAGGCAGTGTTGTTAGATTTATAGCTTCTATTTTAGGTATTGGAATATTATTTATTAATGCATATAAAAGAAAAGACTTAGTAAATAAAGAAAATAATTAAAAATACTATAATATCAAGAAAAAGTCGATTTTTCTTTTGAAAATAAAATATTATTTTCACTTTGAGTTGCACAACTTAAAGTTGCATAGCATTTCCTATACAATAGAAGAGAACATAGAGATTTAATTTTTTCTATGTTCTCTTCTATATTAATTTAGCTGAATTCTAAAAAGAATTCGCTATACCTACTCAGCAAAACTCACTAATCTTATTTGAAGGAAGTAATGTAACTGGTCCTTCATAACACCTTCTTTGTAATATTTCCAAAACATATTCAAAGAATTTTTTTGAATTTTCCAATTTTTTTACAGAAACTGCAAGAACTGTTGTCATACTAAGACCCATGTATTCGATTGTAATTGTTGCTTCTTCTTCTTTTAAAATTTGTGATAAAGCAAACTTATAATGTTCTTTTCCTTCTTGTTTTATATCGAATCCAAAGCAATCCCATGTTGTCCAGTCTGGCCAAAAAAACAAGCCATATTGTTCCTTTTCCTTAGCCTCTTTCAAAATTTTCCGCAGTAAATCTTCTGTCATAATAATTTCCTCCTTATTTTGATTGTAGGCAAATAAATATATTTCGTACATTATAATTTTATCAAACTTTAATATTAAAGTCAACCTTGTTTAATATACTACTGTGCAGTATATTAAAAGTTTTGAATATCTATTGAAGAAGTTATACTGAACAATAACTATTAGTTCATTGCAGCTTTTACTAATCCTACAAATAATGGTGCTGGTTTATTTGGTCTTGACTTAAATTCTGGATGAAATTGACAAGCTATAAAATAAGGATGATCTTTTATTTCTACAATTTCTACTAATTGCCCATTTGGTGAAGTTCCAGAAATTTCAAGTCCTTTTTCTTCCATTATTTCTCTGTATTTATTATTATATTCAAATCTATGTCTGTGTCTTTCATGTATTTCATTTGTTTTATATATTTTTTCTGCTAAGCTGTTTTTCTTTATAATGCATGGGTAGCTACCAAGTCTCATAGTACCACCTTTTTTAGTTATTTCTTTTTGCTCATACATTATATGTATAACAGGATTTTCACATATTTCATCAAATTCTTCTGAATTTGCATCTTTTAGTTTTAGTACATTTCTTGCAAATTCAACTACTGCCATTTGCATTCCTAAACATATTCCTAAAAATGGTATTTTATTTTCTCTTACATATTTTATTGTTTGAATTTTACCTTCTATTCCTCTATTTCCAAATCCTCCTGGAACTATTATTCCACTACAATCTTTTAACATTTCTTTTACATTTTCTTTATTTACTTTTTCTGCATCAATTAGTTTTATTTTAACATTTATATCATTTTCTATTCCTGCATGTTTTAAACTTTCTATTATTGATAAATATGAATCTTCTAGTTTAACATACTTTCCGACTATTCCTATTGTTATTTTTTTATTTGAAATATTTTTTATTTTTTCACTTAATTGTTCCCATTCTTCATTATTTGGATTATTTTTTTGTAATTTTAGTTGCTTGCAAACCTCATTTGCTAAGCCTTCTTTTTCTAGCATTAGAGGTACTTCATATAGGCAACTTGCTGTTTTATTAGCAATTACACTTTCTTTTCTTACATTGCAAAATAAAGCTATCTTTTCTCTTACTTCATCTGGTATGTCTATTTCTGTTCTACATACAAGTATATTTGGTTTAATTCCAAATGATTGCAATTCTTTTACTGAATGCTGTGTTGGCTTTGACTTTATCTCTTTAGATCCTGAAATATATGGCAAAAGTGTTACATGAATATATAGTACATCTTCTATATTACTTTCTATTCCAACTTGTCTTATTGCTTCTATCATTGATAAACCTTCTATATCTCCTACTGTTCCTCCTATTTCAATAATTACAATATCTACACCTGTTTTTTCAAAAGAATATATTTTCTCTTTTATAGCATTTGTTATATGAGGTATAACCTGTACAGTTTTTCCTAGATAATCTCCTCTTCTTTCTCTTTCAATTACTTCTTGATAAATTTTTCCCATTGTTATACTAGAATTTTTTGTTAAATTCTCATCTGTAAATCGTTCATAATGCCCTAAATCCAAATCTGTTTCTGCTCCATCTTCAGTTACAAAAACTTCTCCATGTTCATATGGGCTCATTGTTCCTGGATCCACATTTATATATGGATCAAACTTTTGGTTAACTACTTTATAACCTCTATTTTTTAAAAGCCTTCCTAATGAAGCTGCAGTTATTCCTTTACCTAAACCTGAAACAACTCCTCCGAGTTACGAAAATATACTTTGTTTTCATATTCCTTCCACCTACTTTATTTAATTTAAATATTAAAACCTAAAAAAACAAAAAGTAGATTAAAATAAAAACTCCAAAATTGGTTTTTTTTTAATCTACTATTATAAATAAATTAGTCCTTTATTAATATCTAATATATTACCACTAATATTTATATTAATCAAGATTTATTTTATAATTTTAATTTTTTTATTGTTTCCTTAAAATTATCTGATTGTATTATACAAGTTCCTGCAACTACAATATCACATCCAGCTTCTTTTAATAATGATACATTTTCTAAATTAATCCCACCATCTGCTTCAATATCTACTTCTAAGTTGTTTTTTACAATATATTGTTTTAAATCTTTTATTTTTTGTATTGTTTCTGATATTAACTTTTGCCCACCTTTTCCTGGCTCTACAGTCATAATTAAAACAGTATGTATATATTGCAGAATATCATATATTTCCTCTATATTAGTTTTGGGTTTTATACTTATACCCACTTTAGAATTATTTTCTTTTATATATTTTATCCAATTCATTAATTCTTCTTTATTTTTAGCAGATTCATAATGAATTGTTATATTTCTCGGGTTAAAAGCCATAAAACTTTTTATAAAAGACATAACATCATTTACCATTAAATGAACATCTAAAGGTATATTTGTTATATTATTTAAATATTCCGAATACTTTGTCATCAAATTTACTGTATTATTTTTTACAAACTTGCCATCCATTACATCTATGTGAAAATAATCTGTTCCAGCAGTTTCCAAATTATAAAATACTTGCATACAATTTTCTTCCTTAACACCTAAAATTGATGTTGAAATTTCCATACTTTCCTCCATTCTGTTCGTTTTAGGGACAGGTCTTAAAACGAACTTTTTTTCGCTTTAGGGACAGGTCTTACGACGAACTTTTTTTCGTTTTGAGACCTGTCCCCAAAACGAAAAAGTTATTG
Source organism: uncultured Clostridia bacterium (assembly GCA_944393025.1). Classification (GTDB taxonomy): domain Bacteria; phylum Bacillota; class Clostridia; order TANB77; family CAG-508; genus CALXVA01. Next base: position 8,039 of record CALXYR010000053.1, read on the forward strand.
TATCTTTCTTTTGATATTTTTCCTTGTTCTAATGCTTTTTTAATTCCACAGTTTTCTTCTTTTATGTGGCTACAATCTGCATACTGGCATTTTTCAATATATGGCTTAAATTCTATAAAATAGTTTGCTAAGTCTTTTTCTTCAATTTCGTTTATATCAAATGTTGAAAATCCAGGTGTGTCTGCTATATATGAGTTTTCTTCTATTTTATATAATGTTACTTGTGTTGTTGTATTTTTCCCTCTTTTATTTTTCTTGCTTAAAATTCCTTCTTCTGTTAATTTTTCATTAAATATTTTATTTATTAATGTTGATTTTCCTACTCCTGAATTTCCCGAAAATGCTGTAATATTGTTTTTTAATTTTTCTTTCAGTTTGTCAACTCCTACTGCATTTTTTGCATCTGTTTTTATAACTTCATAACCAATATTTTTGTATATTCTAGCTATATAATCTATTGTTTCTTCTTCTTCTAAATCTATTTTATTTAAACATATTATTGGTTTAATTTTATTATATTCTGCATAAACTAATTGTTTATCTAATAATAATAAGTCTGGATTTGGTAGTTTCATAGATACAACTAATATTATTTGCGATAAATTTGCCATTTTAGGTCTTTTCAAATAATTTTTTCTTTCTTCTATTTTGTTAATTATTCCTAATTTCTTTTCTTCATCTATTATTTCTATTTCAACTAAATCTCCTGCAACTGGACTTATTTCATTATTTTTAAATTTTCCTCTTGCATTGCATTCATATATTTTGTTATTTATTTCTACTTTATATAAATTTGATATGTTACTTGTTATTATTCCTTTTTGCACTAATTTCCTCCATTTTAATTAATACTAGTATTTTCTATTTCTAATCTTAAATCTTTTATAAATTCAGGTAAATTCGTATAAGTTGATACCATTCCTTTATTTGCTAATGCAATTGCAGTTCTTGCTTTTTGTAATATTTCTTTTTTTATCTCATAGATTTTCATATATTTCTCATATTGTTTTGACATTGGAACAAACCATAATATTTCATTTTGTTTACTATCTCTAAAACAAAAGTATGTTGGTCTTTTCGTACCTTTTTCTTCTTTATTCTCCATAAGATTATATTTATCACCATATTTAATTAAAAATTCATCTTTTATAAAATATAATCTTCCTTCTTTTATTTCCATTACTTCTCCTAAAAAACAAGGAAGCTTTTAAAAAGCTTCCTTTTATATTTTTTCACCAGTGTATTTATCTCATCGCCAACTGGGTGGCAGCTTATATTTATATTTTTATTATACAGTATATATAAAGAAAAAGTCAAGGTAATAATAAAAATATATTATTATTTTATTCCTTATTTATTATTTTATTTACAGATTACTAAAAAATATTTTTAATTTAACAGTATTTATTCAAATGTAACAGTGTTT
>CALXYR010000054.1 GCA_944393025.1 uncultured Clostridia bacterium
TTATACACGAGGTTTTATATTTTTTCAATTTTATTCATTCGTTCCATAGCGAGGTACGAGCTATTTAGTACTATTGTTATTACTAATGCTATTAATGTTATTCCTTTTTCTTGCTTTAAGTTATTTAGATTCTTTCTCATTTTTTCTTTTTCCTTTCTACTTTTCTATCAAATTTTTAAACTTATTAAATTCTAAATATATATCTTTTTCATGCATATTTATCTTTTATTCTTTTTACCTCTTTAAAACGCAAAAAAGACAGATTATTTGTAAAAACTACTATTTTTTTTATAATAGTTTTTACTATATAATCTATCTTTGTACTTTTCATGTTTTTTGCATTATTAATAAAGCTTATTTTAGTTAAATATAGCTCTCTCTCTCTCTCTTACAGTATCAACACTTTTAGGGCATCTGTTCATTTGTATTTCTCCTATTCTTATTTTATTGTTTTGCTTATTTACTTTATCTATTGTATTCTTTATCCTCTTTTGGTACTTTAAATTTTTTATTTCCTTTTACATTTTTATTTTACCTCAAGCTTCTATTTTTGTCAATAGAAATTAAAAATAATAAATTTTTGCATAAATTTGTTTGTTTTGTGCATACTTGTATTAAGATTGGAGGTGCATCTTAAATGTCAGAAAATACAAATACAAAAAAGAATAACAAAAAAGGAAATAAAGGTAAAAATACTCCCAACAATGAAGCAAAATAATTTTATTAAATGCTAAAATATATAATTCCTACAAATATTTTCCAAATATCTGTAGGAATTTATTATTATATATTATTATATATTATTATATATTATTATATACAATAAGATTATTTTGTTTAAACCAAATTTTATAATTGCATATCTTCTCTTATAATTTCTTCACTTAACTCAAATTTTAAGCTTTGCTTATTTAATTTATATTTTGAAACTCTATTTGTCTCTCTTAATTCCAAATAAAACTCTTCTGGTCTATTATTAGTTTTAGTAGAATAAAAATATACAGGAAATTTACCATCTACACAATATTTGATAAACTTTTCATACATTGAAAATAATTCTGATTCACCTAATGTACTTAAATCTCCAAATTCTTGTAAACTTTGTAATACTATTTCAAGTTTACTTCTATTACTTAGTGAACTTTCTTCTAACTTTTTTCTTAATATATGCCAGTAATCATTTGAATATCCTGTTTCTTTAGTTATATTTCCTAATTGAATATCAATATCTCTAAGTTTATCTTTGTCTAATTCTTTTTTTCCAAAATGAGAAGTACTGCAATTAAATTGTATATTTTTTAAATCATTTGTCAAATCTGTCGGAATTGCTTGACCATTTTCATCGTAAAAAACAAGAGAATAATGTCCTAAGCTATCTATAACAATTTCACTTTTAATATGTGCCATATCTAGTAATCTTTTATATTGTTTTATTAAAGTTTTACATATAACTATATTAGGTACTAAATATGGTTTATCAGAATAAATAGAATATTGTTCTTCTTCTCCAAACATAAAGCTATCATATTTTCTATCATAAAAACTTCTTTTTCCAAGTTGCCAATATAACCATCTTGCTTGGTATATAGTGTTTGGAAGTTTTTTTGGCATTTGTGTAATAAAATCATTTAGTGTATGTATTTCCAAATTTTTCATTCCTTTATTTAAATTATTTCATATATTTTTCTGAATTTATTCATGCTTAGTTATTTAATTTCTTTAAACTATTTTAATTCTCAATATATTTTTTCAAGAATTTTCCTGTATAACTTCTGTCATTTTTTATAATTTGTTCAGGAGTTCCTACAGCAACTATTTCTCCTCCAGCATCTCCACCTTCTGGTCCTAAATCTATTAAATAATCTGCTGTTTTTATTAAATCTAAATTGTGTTCAATAACTATAATACTATTTCCTGTGTTAACTAATCTTTGTAAAATATCAACTAATCTATGAACATCAGCAATATGAAGTCCTGTAGTTGGTTCATCTAAAATGTACAATGTTTTTCCTGTTGCCTTTTTGGAAAGCTCAGTAGCAAGTTTTATACGCTGTGCTTCTCCTCCGGATAGTGTTGTAGATGGTTGTCCCAGTTTTATATAACCGAAGACCTACATCATATAATGTTTGAATTTTATCTTTTATTCTAGGTATATTCTTAAAAAAATCTAATGCTTCTTCAACTGTCATATCTAATACATCTGAAATTGTTTTTCCCTTATATTTTACTTCTAATGTTTCTTTATTATATCTTTTTCCTTTACATACTTCACAAGGAACATATATGTCTGGTAAAAAGTGCATTTCTATTTTTATAATTCCATCTCCATTACAAGCTTCACATCTTCCTCCTGCTACATTAAAGCTGAATCTTCCTTTTTCATAACCTCTCATTTTAGCTTCATTTGTTCCAGCAAATATATCACGAATTATATCAAATACTCCTGTATATGTAGCTGGATTTGAACGAGGTGTTCTTCCTATTGGAGATTGATCTATATTTATTATTTTATCAATATTTTCTAAACCTTTTACTTCTTTACATTTTCCAGGCTTTTCATTTGAACCATTTAAATCTCTTGCAATTGTTTTATATAATATTTCATTTACAAGAGTACTTTTTCCAGAACCTGAAACACCTGTAACGCATACAAATTGTCCAAGAGGAAATCTAACATTAATGTTTTTTAAATTATTTTCTATGGCACCTTTTACTTCTATTGATTTTCCATTTGATTTTCTTCTTTTTTTAGGAACCAAAATTTGTTTTCTTCCACTTAAATATTGTCCTGTAATAGATTCTGAAACAAGCTTTATTTCTTCTGCAGTTCCTTGTGCTATTACTTTTCCTCCATGAACTCCTGCACCTGGACCTATATCAATAATTTGGTCTGCTGCATACATTGTATCTTCATCATGTTCTACTACTAAAACTGTATTTCCCAAATCACGCAATTTTTTAAGTGTTAAAAGTAATTTATCATTATCTCTTTGATGAAGACCAATACTTGGTTCATCTAGTATATATAAAACACCTGTTAATCCTGAACCAATTTGTGTTGCTAAGCGTATACGCTGTGCTTCTCCTCCAGATAGTGTTCCAGCACTTCTTGATAGTGTTAAATATTCTAAACCTACATCAATTAAGAATTGTAATCTTTTATTTAATTCTTTAAATATTTGGTCTGCAATCATTTTATCTTTATTGTTTAATACTAAAGAATTTAAATAATCTTTTATTTTGTTTATAGACATATCTGTAAGTTCATTTATATTTTTATCTCCAACTTTTACTGATAAACTTTCTTTTCTTAGTCTTGCCCCATTACATTCTGGACAATGAGAATCACTCATATACATTTCATAAAAAGTACGCATTCCTTGAGATTTAGTTTCATTATGTCTTCTTTCTAAGGTTGGAATAACTCCTTCAAATGGTGCTCTAAATTTTCGAATTCCAGCTGGTGATGAATACTCAAAGTCTATTTCTTCATTTCCTGTTCCATATAATATTTTATCTAGAAAATCTTTTGGTAATTTCTTTATTGGTACATTTTTTATTTCCACACCATAATGTTTTGCAATACTTTCAAAATACATTTTTGCCATTGTATCGCCTTTTTTCATTGTACTTGCACCAAAGGCTTTTATTCCATCATACAAAGTTTTGTTTCTATCTGGAACAATTAAATCCTCATCCATTTTCATTAAATAACCAATACCTGTACAAGTAGGACATGCTCCAAAAGGATTATTAAATGAAAACATCCTAGGTGTTAGTTCTTCAAAACTAATTCCACAATCTGGGCATGCATAGTTTTGGCTAAATAGAAGTTCTTTTTTGTTAGTACTATCTTCTATTATAACTATATTATTTGCATGTTTCAAAGCAATTTCTACAGATTCTGTTAATCTACTTCTTATATCTTCTTTTATAACTAATCTATCTACTATTAATTCTATATTATGTTTTTTCTTTCTATCTATATCTAAATCATCAGAAAGTTCTATTGTTTCTCCATCTATTCTTGCTCTTACAAATCCTTCTTTTTGAAAATCTTCTAATAATTTTGCAAATTCTCCTTTTCTTCCTCTTACAACTGGTGATAATATTTGTATCTTTGTTCCTTCTTCTAATTCTAGTATAGAGTCTATTATTTGGTCTATTGTTTGTTTTTCTATTTTCTTACCACATTTCGGGCAATATGGTACACCAATTCTGGCATATAAAAGACGAATATAATCATATATTTCTGTAACAGTACCAACAGTAGAACGAGGATTTCTTGAAGTTGTTTTTTGGTCTATCGAAATTGCAGGAGAAAGGCCCTCTATTGATTCTACATCTGGCTTTTCCATTAAACCTAAAAATTGTCTTGCATAAGAAGATAGACTTTCAACATATCTTCTTTGCCCTTCAGCATATAGAGTATCAAAAGCTAAAGAAGATTTACCAGAACCTGAAAGACCTGTTATAACAACAAGCTTGTCCCTTGGTATTTCTAAATTTATATCTTTAAGGTTATGTTCTTTTGCACCTTTTATTACTATTTTATCATTCATTTAATTTCCCCCATAAGTTTATATAATAAACACTTATATATTATACTATAATTTAATTTTAAAAACAATAGTTTGTGTTTACTTTATGTTAATTATATGTTATAATTATTTTGTAAATTTTTTACAATAGTACAAACGAGTTTAATGTATAGGAGTGTATGTAAAATGGCAAAGACGACACTTGTTCAATCATTCGAAGTATATGCCAAGAAGGGCGGAGATTGTAAATATACAAATCTCTGGAGTAGCCAAATTGTCAGACTCCGGAAACAGGGATTTCATGTAGATGAAATCTTTGCAACTGCTCTTAGAGGTCAGCATTACTGCTTGGTAAGCTGGAAAGATGCTACCAGTGGTCCTGCTTTACGGCTTTGGGAAATTACCCAAAAGTCCGTATAAGTAATTCTTTCTTAAACTAATTGTACTAAAAACCTTCCCGTAAATTTTGGGAAGGTTTTATTGTATTCATTATATTTCTTCTCTATATATTACATCTTTTCCATTATTTGCAAACATTACTAATGGTTGATTATGTTCTTTTACACCATTAATATATTGGTCTAGATTTTCTGTTTCAAATTCATTTGTATTTAATTTATTTATAAAATTGTCTGTCATATCGAATATTCCCATCCAAATTACCTCCTTACATCCTTATATATTTTACTATATTTTGTCTCAATTTTCAATAATTATGTTAATATATTATACTTTTTAGTTCAAATTATTTCCCAATTCCTTTATCTTATCTCTTAGCTCTGCTGCTTTTTCAAATTCCATATTAGCTGCATATTTAAGCATCTCATCAGTTAATTTATTAATTACATCTTCTATGCTTTCTTCTTTTCCAATATTGTATTTTGTTTCTGCTTCTTCTAGTATACTTGCTTTTATAGTATCTCTAATAGATTTTTGAATTGTCTTAGGAGTTATTCCATGTTCCTCATTATATTCTTGCTGAATTTTTCTCCTTCTATTTGTTTCAGATATTGCTTTTTCCATAGATTCAGTAAGTTCATCTGCATACATTATTACCTTTCCATCTGTATTTCTAGCAGCACGACCAATTGTTTGTATTAATGAACGCTCTGAGCGTAAAAATCCTTCTTTATCCGCATCTAATATTGCTACTAATGAAACTTCAGGTATATCTAATCCTTCTCTTAAAAGATTTATTCCAACCAATACATCAAATTCTCCAAGTCTTAAAGAACGAATTATTTCCATCCTTTCTAATGCCTTTATATCTGAATGCATATATCTTACTTTGATATCTATTCCTGCTAAATATGCTGTTAAATCCTCAGCCATTTTCTTAGTAAGAGTTGTAACTAAAACTCTTTCATTCTTTTCTACTCTTTCTCTTATTTGTTCTATCAAATCATCTATTTGATTTTCAACTGGTTTTACTTCAATCTTAGGGTCTAATAATCCTGTTGGTCTTATAATTTGCTCTACCACATTTTCTTTTGAATGCTCTTTTTCATAATCTGCTGGTGTAGCACTTACAAATATAACTTGATTTAATCTCTGTTCAAATTCTTCAAATTTTAATGGCCTATTGTCAAATGCTGATGGAAGTCTAAAACCATACTTTACCAAAGATTCTTTTCTAGCTCTATCACCATTATACATAGCTCTTACTTGTGGAATTGTTGCATGTGACTCATCTATTAATAACAAGAAATCTTTTGGGAAGTAATCAAACAATGTATACGGTGCACTTCCTGGCTCTCTTCCACTTATGTGCCTTGAATAATTCTCAATTCCTTGGCAAAATCCTGTTTCTTTCATCATCTCGATGTCAAAATTAGTTCTTTCTTCTATTCTTTGTGCTTCTATTAGTTTATTATTTTCTTTAAAATATTTCACTCTTTCTTCCAATTCCTGCTCTATTGTATCTATAGCTCTTTCCATTTTTCCTGATGTTGTAACATAATGTGATGCAGGTGAAATCAATATATGTTTCCTTACTCCTATTGCTTTTCCAGTTACAGGATTTATTTCAGATATTTTTTCTATTTCATCTCCCCAAAACTCAACTCTCACAGCTGATTCTGATTGGCTAGATGGATAAATTTCAACTATGTCTCCTTTAGCTCTAAAAGTTCCTCTTTTGAAATCTAGCTCATTTCTAGAATATTGCATTGATACTAATTTTCTTAAAACATCATCTCTCGATTTAGTCATACCTGGTCTTAATGATAACATCATTTCTTGGTAATCTACAGGATCTCCCAAACCATATATACAAGATACAGATGCTACAATTATTACATCTCTTGTTTCAAATAATGAAAGTGTTGCTGAATGCCTTAATTTATCTATTTCATCATTTACAGAAGAATCTTTTTCAATATATGTATCTGAAGAAGGAATATATGCCTCTGGTTGGTAATAATCATAATAACTAACAAAGTATTCAACATTGTTATTTGGAAAAAACTCTTTAAATTCGCTATAAAGTTGTCCAGCAAGTGTTTTATTATGTGCTAACACTAATGTCGGTCTTTGCACTTGCTCAATTATGTTAGCCATTGTAAATGTCTTTCCAGAGCCTGTAACCCCCAGAAGTGTCTGGAATTTCTTACCTTGTTTTATTCCATTAGATAAGTATTCTATTGCTTTTGGTTGATCTCCTGTTGGCTTATAATCTGATATTAATTTAAACATTTTTCCTCCCTTTGTGATTCAAATGAATGTTCTAATATATTTGGTATTATTCTATTTTCTTTGCATGTAGCACAACTCTATATTTATTATTGTCAGCACATGTTGATAATGTAAGTATTGTATCTTTTTCATTTACTTCTTCTTTAAAATCTACTATACTTCTTGTTTTTAGCTGATTTAAAAAGTCTTTATATTCTTTTTCATTTTTAAAATAATTATTTGTATAATATGTTTCTTTTTCAATTCTATATATTGAAAATACCTTATATTTTTGATTTTCTTTTTCAGTTGTATAATTTACTATTAAATTTTCTTCATTTTCATACCAATCCGAGTTCAATATATTTTTTAAGCTTCCAAACATTGACCCATCTTTAATATTATGTCCATATATTGTTATATTTTTATCTGTTCCATCAAGTTTTGCTTCATAATCGATAAAAGGCCAACCATGGGCACTATATTCTTTATCAAAACTATGATTTAAATAAAAATTATTATCATTTCCCTTTACTACCGGATAGTCTATGTTTGTGTTATTTACCTTAATCCATCCAACTACATCTTTATTTATGTTCTTTAAACCTTCAAAATTAATTTTCTTGTCATCTATTTTTTCTCCTATATTTTCTGAACTAACATCTTTTATAACATTCATAATTTTTTCACTATGTTTTCTATCTTTCTCCCAATTATATATATATATAATACATACAGCTGTTATAATTATCGATATTATTAAAAATAATGGATATAATCCTAGTTTTATCTTTCTATGCTTAGTTCTTTTTTTTGTATCTGCAAAATGCTTTCCATCTTTTGATTTTTTATATCTCAATTTTATCATTCACCTTTCTCTATTCTTTACACTTTATGTATTATATCATAATTTTTATTTATATTGCAGTATTTTTATATAAAAAGATAAGAACTTTTTTAAAGTTCCTATCTTCTTTATTTGTAAAATATATAATTTTATCTATTTTTTATAGTTTATTTTCTGTTTCTTATCTTTTTTGTGAAATATATAACATTTAAAACTGCTAAAACAGCTATTGTTCCAACAGCTACATATATATAATCTCCTGTTTGAACTATATCTTCATTTTTATCTGTTTTATTAGAATCTTCATTTTCTATTTTCTTATCTTCATAGCTTATAGCATATGTTGAAAATCTATCTGTATAGAATTCAAGATTATCTTCATTTACTGTTGTTTTTAGTTCTTCTACTTTTCCATTATGTACTCTTAGAACTTTATATTCTCTTGTATATCCTTCTTTAAGACCTTTTTTAAGTTCTTCATCTATTTTTACAGTAAATTTTACTTCTTTTGATAAATTTGTAATTTTATCAAGAGTATCTCCATTTTCATCTTTAACTAATATACTAATATCTATATATTTTCCGATTGTAGCACCTTTTACTGCATTTTGTATTTTTTCTTTTTCATCTTTTTCTGGTACTACATCTTTAACTGTTAAAGATACATCAACTTTTTTTCCAGCTTCAATGTATTCTTTTACAATTTCATTATCATTTATTTCATCTGTTAAAGATTTATCTACTGTAATTTCTAATTTAGTATTATTATCAGTTTCTGGTTTTACTTCTGGTTTAGCTTCTGATTTTTTCTCTAATTTGTTATATGCATTTTTAAGTTTTTCGATAGCCACATCCATTTCTTCCTTTGAAGCAGTTGTATTAACTAATTTTTTTGCTTCTTCTCTTGCTGTTAAAAAAGTTTTCCATGAAGAATCAGTATATCCTTCATTTTTAACATTTTCATATTTTAATAAAGTTTCTTTTAATAAAGTATTATCATCTTTTACAACATATGTATTATCTGATTGTTTTTCTTGGATTTTTCCATCTGCAATTTTAATATCTTTTGATAATTCATTTGCAAATGTTCCACCTGATACATTTATTGTATCGTTGTTTGTTTTATCTGTATATGTTATAAGGTCTTTATAAATTCCACCTTGAATATTCACGTTAGCAGTACCTACAGCATTATTTTTGCTATATAGTTTTACAGCACTATTTTCTGTTCCAACTGTGTCAATGTTAGCATTTTTTATAGTAACATTTGTAACTCCTGTTCCA
>CALXYR010000055.1 GCA_944393025.1 uncultured Clostridia bacterium
TAATAAATTTTAAAATATTTTGCTTTTATATTTTAAAAATTTTTTAATTTTATGGAGGATTTATATGAATAATACAAAAAATAGTTCAATTTTCAAATGGATTATTATTATAGTTATATTATTGGCAATTGGTGGATTTTTACTCTATACTTTTTTTGGAAATAATAATTCTAATAATTCAAGTAATTATGATTCTAGTAGAATTTCTCTTAATACCACAATAAATAATAATTCTATTAATAGTAATTCTAATAGTAATAATGTTAATAATTCAACTAAAAAAACTGTTGAAACTAAAATAAGTAGTTTTTCTACTCCAATAGTTGATGATAATAAAAATAGAGTATCAAATATAAAAATAACTTGTTCTAGAATTAGTAATACTATTGTTAATTCCAATGAAGAATTTTCATTTTGTAAAGTTGTAGGTCAACCTTCTTCTAGTGATGGTTATAAAGAAGCCCATGCTTTTGTAGATGGAGAACTTACAAATGCAATAGGTGGTGGAAATTGTCAAGTTAGTACAACTTTATATAATGCTGCTAAAAAAATAGATGGTGTTAAAATTACAGAAAGACATGAGCATGGAAAAGATGTAGGTTATATAGAAATGGGAAAAGATGCTACTGTTGCTTATGATTATCTTGATTTAAAATTTAAAAATAATAATAATTTTGATTTAAAATTAAGTGCTTATGTAAAAGATAATAAAGTTTGTGTAGATATTTATAAAATAGCTTAATAGATTAGAAAAATGGAGCTAAAATTTAGCTCCTCTTTTCTTAATCTACATCATTTCTACTTAAAATTTGTGCTGGTGTTTTTCTTATTACATTAAATACTGGTAATAATCCTACTATTATGTTAAATACAACAATTATAATTATACTAATAAGTATTACATTAAAATTAAGCATAAATTGATCTTGGTAGTAAGGTATTAGTTGTAATCCTTTTAATATATTTGTCATAATTAATAGCCCTGGAATTGCAGTTACAATTGTTAATGCAATTATTTCTCCTAAAAACATTTTGTATATATCTTTCTTTTTTAACCCTATTGCTCTTAATATACCCACTTCTTTTACTCTAGATAAGAAAGATGATCTCATCATTAAAAATATTTCTATTAATGAAACTGCTAGTATTACACTTGCCAATATTATACTTGATGTTATACTGTTTTTAATTGAATCTACATATATTTTTCTATCTCTTTCATAAGTGTCTTCTATATATTTACCTTGTTTATTAAAATAATCTATAGTTTTTTGTTTGTCTTTTGGATAAATTGTTATATTATTATTTTCTTGTAACAATTTATATTTAATTGTATTGCTTGTTGTAAAAAAGTCATTTATTTCTTCTTTACTAGTATAATAACCTACTACTTTTAGTTCTTTATCATTTATTTTGTCTTTTATTGTTTCATATAAATCCATTTCATATTCATTAGTTTCATTAACAATTATTTCATAATCATTTTTTGGCATTCTTCCTTCTGTAAGTTCTATTTTATCTTTTGCAAGTTCTATATCATAAATTTGATGTGATAAACTATTATTTTTTTCTGCACTTCCTAATACAATATAACTACTATATGGATCTCCCTTTGTTGAAGAAGCTAATACATTTATAAATATATCTTCATCCATATATACTGATGGTGTACCATTGTCACATATTCCAACTAATTTAAAATCATCCATTTTTATACTAGGTTGCTGTACATACAAGCTATATAAAGATATTTCTCTATTAAGAAAATCTTCTACTGTTTTGATTCCAACAGATTTAGCTCTGTTAAAATCAGTATTTAAAATCTTCTCTAATGCCATTTTGTCTAAAACTATTTCATTTTCCTTTTTTGGCATTCTCCCTAATATTAAATTACCTTTATTTATAATATTTATATTAACCAAAGATGCTGTAAAGCTATCAAATGCTTCTTGTGTTTGATAATAATCATCATATTTTATATTTAATTGTATTTGTGAATCTCCGTGGAATTATATAATCAATAAAGTCTAATTTCTCATATTTTAAATAATCTTTTACATTTATTTCATCTAATGTAAGTGTTAGATAATTTTTATCTCTAGTTATAAATTTTTCATCTTTTATGTCTGTAACTCCCATTATATTACTTACTGCAAAAAGCACAAACATTGAAGATGCAATAAATCCGTAGTAATAATAATTTCTTTAAAATAGAATAATTATATATTTTTTTAAATCCTTCTATAAATAAAGTTATAGGATTGTATATAGAAGTATATTTCTTTTTATATTTTTTATTTATTATTTCATCATAATTAAATTGATATTTTTCATATTCTTTTTTAGACATTTTTTTGTAATAATCATCTATAAATTCTATTGATGAATTTTCATCTACAACTTCTACTTTATGTTCTTTTGCTTCAATATATATATTTCCATTTTTAACAACTAATTTAACATTTAATTTTTCATTTTTGTCTGAATACACTTTTAAATCTATATTGTTTTTACTTAAATCTTCTATCTTTTTAAATTCTTTTAAATAAATTTTATTTTCTATTCTGTAATCTAATTCATCATTATGTTCATTTATTTTATCACTTACTACTTTTCCATCTACTACTTCTATAATTCTAGAAGCATAAAATTCTGCTAAATCTCTTTCATGTGTAACTAAAATTACTAACTTATTTTTAGAAATTGATTTAATAATGTTCATTATTTCAAGTGAATTTTTACTATCTAAATTTCCTGTTGGCTCATCTGCAATTATTATATTTGGATTTTTTACAAGTGCTCTAGCTATAGAAACCCTTTGTCTTTCTCCACCTGAAATCATATTTGCATATCTATTTCTATATTTATATATTCCAAGTTTTTCTAATATGTAATTAACTCTCTTTTTTATTTCTTCTTTATTTTTTACACCACTCATTTTTAAAGCAAGTGCAACATTTTCAAAAACTGTTAAATCATTTATTAAATTATAATTTTGAAATATATAACCAATATTTAAATTTCTTATTTTATCTATTCTTCCGCTTCTTCTTCTAGTTATCTTTTTACCATTTATAAATATCTTTCCACTATTTACTTTATCTAATCCACCTATTGCATTTAGAAGTGTAGTTTTTCCGTGAACCTGAATCTCCCAGAATAGCTACTAAACCATTATCTCCAATTTCTAAACTTGTTTTATTTATAACATGAATTTGATTTCTTTTAAATCTATTAAAATATTTATTTACTTTTTCTAGTTTTATCATTTACTACACCTCCTCATCTCTATAAGTATTCATTGCTGACTTTTTAAATAATTTTTTAGCATAAGTATTAGAAATTAGTAGTGAAATCAGTACTAATATAATATATGTTAATATATAATCTCTAAGTTTTAAGAAATATACTAAATTATAAATATAGTCATTACTTATTATGTTTTTACTTATTAAAACTATTAATGTTATTACAAATATAAAAGCTATATTTAAAATTGTAAACAATTCTATTTTTAATAAGCTTTTAGCATTTTTTCTTGTTGCTCCTAATATTCTTATTGTAGAAAAATATACATTTCTTGATTTTAATATTATTTTTATAATAAAATACGATATAAAAAATAATATAATTCCAACAACAATTACTACTACTACATTTATAGTTCCTATAATTTGCTCATAGCCACCCATATAACTTTGCATGCAATCTTTTACATATAATGTTGTAAATCCATTATTTTGTAATTCTGCTAATGTATTATCTAATTCTTCTACATTTTTTATATATACACTACTTTGATAATTTCCTTTTTCAAATAATTCTTCATATTCTTTTTTATTTACATATATTGAACCATTATTAGCTTCGTAATCATCTTCACCTGTTAAATATTCAAAATTATATTCATTATATGTTCTATCTATTTCTACTTTTAATGTATCTTTAAAATATAAATTTTCTATATTTATTTTTATTGTATCTCCTACACAATAGCCATAATCTGCTAAATAATTCATATCTTTTGAAACATAAGCATAACCTTTAGGTACATTTTCATTTGGCACTACTCTATATTGTGGTTGATACCTATCTGATTTATATATTTTTTCATTATATTCTACTTTAATTGTACTAGAATTTATATTTGTACTTTTTCTTATTCTATCTGCAAGACTTTCTCCTATATAAACTGTAGGTTCTACATATGTATTATCTTTACTAAAAGTAATTCCTACAATTTTTACATTTTGCATAATATTATTAGTTGAATAATCTCTTATATTACATTTAGAATTTAAAACTCTTTGCTCCGCATTCATAAGATAAAAGCTATCTTTAGCTCCATATAATATTACTTCATTTTCTTTTTTAGGCATTTTTCCATAATTTAATTCTTGGTCAAATGCACTTATATCTTTTACTCTTGCCGAAGTAATCATATTGTCGATTTCTATATTAACTCTTGCATCTAATAATAAATCATTTTTTACTATGTAATCTATATTAGGCATCTTTTCAATTTTTTCATAATCTTTTTTAGTTATTTCTGAATTATTCTTTTTCTTAATAATAATTCTTTTATCACTTGTATCAAGAAAATAGTTGTTGTATCCAAGATTACCTTGTTCATATTCTTTCTTTTTTAGTGATGTATAACCAGCAAATACAGATACAGTTACAAAAAGAAATACTGCAAATAGCAATAAGAATTTTATTTTTATATTAAAAGCATTTCTTATTCCTAACCTAATTTTATTAAATATTCCTATATTCTTCTTTTTGTTTTGTGCTTTTGGAATAGAAGAAAGTCCTATTGGCTTTATTGTACTTTCATTTTCTTGAGTTTGTTCTTTATTGTCTAATTTCTTATCTTCTATTATTTTTCCATCATGCATTACTATTTTTCTAGTAGCATATTTTTCTATTTGGTTATAATTATGTGTTACAACTATAACAAGTTTGTCTTTTGATACTTTATGTAAAAGTTCTACAATACTTTTAGCTGTTTGGCTATCTAAATTTCCTGTTGGCTCATCTGCAACTATTATAGGTGTTTCTTTTATTAAAGCTCTTGCTATTGCAACTCTTTGTTTTTGTCCACCAGATAGCTTAGATACCTTAGTATTTTTATATTTAGTTAATCCTACTTCATCTATTACTTTTAATATTTGTTTTTTTATTTTATGTTTTTTATACCCATTTATTAAAAGTACTAGTTCTATATTTTG
Organism: uncultured Clostridia bacterium; assembly: GCA_944393025.1. Classification (GTDB taxonomy): domain Bacteria; phylum Bacillota; class Clostridia; order TANB77; family CAG-508; genus CALXVA01. Next base: position 5,232 of record CALXYR010000055.1, read on the forward strand.
ATATACCGTATAACTATTTACTAAATTAAAATTTTGAAAAATATTTCCTATATATTTTTTTCTATAGTTTTCAAAATCTTTTTCTGTATAACCTGATGTTTCTTCTCCTTTTATGTACATTTCTCCTTCTTCATAAGTATCAAGTCCGAGAAAGTACATTTAATAAAGTAGATTTTCCACTTCCACTTTCTCCTGTAATTGCAACAAATTCTCCTATATCTAATTTTAAATTTACCCTAGTAATTCCACTTGCTACTGTTTCTTTACCATAGTAAAACTTAGATACATCTTTTAGTTCTAATAACATAAAAATCCCCCTTTTGAACTTTAATAAATATTACCAAAGTTTACTTTATAGTATTAATTGCATCTTTTGTAATTTTATCTTTATCAAATTTATTTACAATATAAATTATTATTGCTACAATTATAATTATTAATAAATATAAAATAATACCTGTTTTCCAATTTCCAGCAATAATATTTTCACCAGCTAGTGTAGATGAAATTACTGATGGAAATCTAGCAAATGTTGAAATTATTATAAATTTTAATGGTTTTATAGGTAATAATCCTGCTATATAAACTAATAAATCTTTTGGTGTTCCAGGAATTAAAAATAAAATAAACATAATAAATTCAATTTTTTTAGGATTTTGAAATAATTTACTTTTTTCTATTTTATTTACCTTTTTCTTGTCGCAAAAATTATATACAAACTTTTTTCCAAATTTTTTAACTAATAAAAATATTATGGTTGATATAACGCATGCAGATAACATTATAAAAACTGTTCCCCATAATCCTCCATAGCACATTCCTGCTAATATTTCTATTGGTTCTCCTGGTAGTATTATTAGAAATATTTGAGCTACTTGAAGTCCAAATAGTGTCAACATTCCAAATATTCCTGAACTCTTTACTTTGTTCTCAAAAGTTACTTGTCCTTCTATTGTTGATAATTCTTTCATTACAGGAAATAAATATATAATCATTCCTAAAATTAATGTTATTACTATTATCGCTATTAGTATTTTAAATATTTTTATTTTCTTCTTCATATTGTTCCTTTTCTATATATTTACTTTTACTCTAATATGTATATCATACTTTTATATTATGTTCAATACAAAATATGACAAAACTTAACCTTGTTGTATAGAAAAAATAAACACTAGGTATAATAACCTAGTGCTATAATAAATTTATTTATTTTTTAAATTCTTAACATGCTAAACCAGTTTTCATATACAAATGCTGAAATACTAAAAAATGTCTTTTTTTCTATTGTTTTTTCAGCTATTATATTAGTTTTACCAATTTCCTCTCCATTAATTTTATATATTACTTCTCCTACTTTTTGTCCTTCTAATATAGGTGCTGTTAAATTTTCTTCTACATTAATAACTTGCTCAATATTTTTATCTTCTCCCTTTTTTAATAAAAATCCTACATCATTTTCAAAAATCAAATTTACTTTTTCTCCAACACCTTTTGTTATTTCTGCTTCTTTTAAAACTGTTCCTTTACTTACTAAATCTTTATATTGATAATTACTAAAGCCATAATCTAATAATTTTTGCGCTTCTGAAAATCTAATTGCTGTTGTTGGTGCTTTCATGATTACTGCAATTAGAGATAAGCCATCTCTTGTAGCACTTGCTGATAAATTATATAATGCAACAGATGTTGAACCTGTTTTTAATCCTGTAGCACCTTTATAATTTCTAATTAGCTTATTTGTATTAACTAATTCTGATTCTCCATTTCTTAAAGTATCCATCCAAATTGTTGTATAATCTAATATTTTAGGATGATTTTTTAAAAGTTCTCTAGACATAAGTGAAATATCATAAGCAGATGTTAAATGTCCATCCTCATCTATTCCATGGCAGTTTTTAAATGTTGTATCATTCATACCAAGTTCTTTTGCTCTTTGATTCATCTTATTTACAAAAGCTTCTTCACTGCCACATAAATATTCTGCCATTGCAACAGTACAGTCATTTGCAGAAACCACACATATTGCTTTTAGCATTTCATCTACAGTTAATTCTTCTCCTATTTCAAGCCATATTTGTGAACCACCCATTCCAGCTGCATTTTCGGTACATGCTACTTTATCTGTAAGTGATATTTGACCAGAATCTAATGCTTCCATAATAAGCAATATACTCATAACTTTAGTTACACTAGCTGGTCTTAATTTCTCATGAGCATTATGATCATATAATATTTTTCCTGTTTCTTGTTCTATTAGAATTGCTCCTCCAGATTCTAGATTTAATGTATTACCATTTTCATTTGAATTTTGTTCTGTATTCTTATTACTATTTGAATTATCTTTTGCATTTGTGTCTATAGTCAATGGCTCTGTTTCAGAAGACCATACATATAAAGCCTCTTCTCTTGCAAACACTATTGAGAATGTAAATGTTATTAAAAATATAAGCAATAATGCTAGTATTTTTATTATTTTTTTATTCATACACATAAAAATACCTCCAAAATATAATTATTACAATTATATTTTAAAGGTATTTAGAATATTACTTAATTAATTTTTCTGTGTTTATATTATTCCTCATCAAAATTATCTCTATTTTCTGTTTCATCATATTCATATTCATAATCTGGTAATACTGGTTGTTGCTCAGTATTTATTTGGTGCTGTAATTTACTTCTTCTAGGTCTTATTTTATTTGCATTTTGTATTGTTTCAGTAAGATTTTCTAAAGTTTCTTTTGTTTCCTTATGCACTTTTTCTGCTCTTTTAATTTCTTCCTTTTTCTCTTCTTTCTTATTTTGCATAGTTTTATTTAAATAAGAATTTACTTTTTCCATTAAATCCGGAACATAATCAATTAATTTATCTATTGCTGAAGAGTGATTTACTGGTAAAAGTTTAACATTATTAGGGCTAACTACCAAAAAAGCAACTGGAGATATACTAACTCCTGCTCCTGACCCACCTCCAAAAGGTAGCCTATATTGTACTTGTTCTTCTTTATCTTTTTTAGTATATTCATCAATAGTTTCACCTTTAAATTCACTTCCTCCTGCTGCAAATCCAAATCCAACTTTTGAAATTGGTATAATAACCATATTATTATTTGTTTCAATTGGCTCTCCTATAATTGTATTTACATCTACCATATCTTGTATACTATTCATAGCAGTAAGCATAAGACCTTCTATTGGATGTTCACTCATTCTATCAACTCTCCTTTATTTTTATTTATTGATAATATGTACCAGTTTTACTTAATTTATACATTACATTTAACATTATTATTATTTTCCTTATATATATTCATTTTTATCTTCCTTTTCTTATATATTTTATATATTGCATTTACAACTTTTATTATTTTTATTTTTAGCCCTATATTAATTTTTACATCATATATATTTCCATTATTATATATTGGTTTTATTATATAATTAACTTTATTTATACTGGCTTTTTCTACAACAAAAGGCAAGAATATAGAAATAATAGTACTAATTATTGGTATTAAATAAGTTGTAAATAATACATCATCTATTCCAAGTTTTATATTTAAATTCATATATGATATATTAGGTTTTATTTCAATAAGTTCTTTACAATCAGACCATTCAAATTCTTTTTCTATTTTTTTAATATTTATTTTATTAAAATTAATTTTGGATTTTAACTCTTGAATTTTTTTATAATTTAAATTTATTGAAATATATTTAATTTTATTTAAGAAAAGTAATGATATTTTTATTTTATATTTTTTGCCTATTTTACTTCTTATAGTGTTTTGTTTATTTTCATATTTATCATTTATATTAGATAATTCTGCATCTTTTATTTCTATTTTTAAGGTAGATAATATTATTAAAAAAAATATTGCTGTAATAATTATTAATATTATACAAATAAGAAAAACTAATACCATAATAACCTCCTTTGAAGTTATTTAATATTAGTTTTTCCATTTTTTTCTTTTTTAAACACATTTTTTCTTATTATTTTTTTCTACAGTTATATTTCC
>CALXYR010000056.1 GCA_944393025.1 uncultured Clostridia bacterium
CTGTGAATCAATAGAATAACCATTATCTCTTTGGTCTTCTGTTGATACTCTTACATAAACTCCACATCTCATAAAAATATCCTCCTTCATATGTTTCCTATCTAAAAAACGTTTTTGCAAGTCAAATTTTAAAATTTATGATTTCTATTCCTTGAAAAGAATTTCTTAAATTAAAATATTTAAGATTTTGCAAAAAAATAGTTTCTTACTTGTTTTTTAAGTTGAATGGCATAATGTGAAGGCTAAGTTTTCAATTTTATAAGAATTTGCTTAACTTCTTTGAGATTATACTTCTGCTGATATTCTTTGATATAGAACGCTTTATTAGATATTTCGTTTACTTTGTATTCTAGTATTGTAAGAGTAATTGGATGTGTAATTAGATATTCAGTAGGTTCTATAAATTGTAAATTAGTAACCATTAAATGCTTAATCTTTCCATTCTTAATTGTGTAATTATAATTTTTAATGATTTCCAATAATTCCTCATTAGGTTTTAATTCCTGTATTATCTTAAATTCAAGCATTAAAAATGTCCTCCTTTCCAGAAAGAGAACATTTTTTGTTTATAAAAAAACAACCTACAAACCTTATAGTTCGTAAGTTGTTATAATTTGGAGCGGGTAGCGAGAATCGAACTCGCGCTATCAGGTCGGAAGCATGACATTCTACCACTAAATTATACCCGCATATATAATATTATTAAAGATAATACTTTATATTATCTTTAATAATATGTTTTTCATTTTAAAATATAATTATTAGCATACCAATAACAATTATTATAAATCCTAATATTTTTAGTCCCCATGCAGCTTGATTTTGGTCTCCAAATCCAAATAATTTTTTAGTAATAATTCTTGCATCATATACCATTACAACTCCTAATGTTATTATAGATAATGCTATGAAATTAATAATTTGTGACATATAGCTTTCCTTCTTTCTAATGCAATTAGTACTAAAAAAACTCTACTGTATATTTACATTCAAATGTTTCTTTTGGCTTTAGTGATATATTATCTTGTTTTTGTATAAATACACCTGTACTTTTTACAGTGTCTGCTGTAGAAAACCATGGTTCTATACATATAAATGGTGCATTTGGTTTTGACCAAAGTGCTAAATATGGAAATCCTGTAAAATCCATAGTTAATAAAGTTTTTCCTGTTTCCTTATTTTTTAAGCTTATTTTATTTGATGTAATTCCTTTCATAATTAAAGCATCATTATTAAATGTTGTTGGTCCTATTGCAATTCTTCTTTTATCTAGCATTGTATTTCTTGCATATTCTGTTCCTACTAATCCATCTATTAAATATAAAAAATGAATTTTATCTTCATCTTCTTCAAATTCTAAATAATAATTTCCTTTTTTCAACTCTTCTTGATCTATTTTAAAGGCAGGATGTCCTCCAATACCAAATGGAAGAGTTATATCTCCTGTATTTATTACTTTATAAATAGTTGTTAGCTTATTTTCATCTAGTCTATAAGTTGTATATAATTCAAAATCATAAGGAAATCTATTTTTTGTTATTTTATTGCTTTTTAAAACATAAGAATGGAAGTTATCTAATTTTGTAATTGGTTCAAATTCAAAATCTCTAGCAAATCCATGTTGTGGCATTTCAAATATTCTACTATTTATAATAGTTTGATTTTTCTTTAGCTTACCTACTACTGGAAATAATACTGGCCAATGTCTTTCCCAATATACTTTTCCATTTTCGTCAACACATTCTAGTCCTTGGTGAATTCTTTCTTCTCCATTAAGCTTAAAACTTACAAGTTCTCCACCCATTTTTGAGGTTAGCATTTTAGTATACATCTAGTTCTCTCCTATTCTTCAAAAATCTACAAATTTTATATATATAATATTGTTTTTTTATGTAAATGTCAAGACTTTTAGGGGAATTTCATTAAAAAAGCGAGACCTATTAGATCTCGCTTTTTTACTATATTCTCAAAAACGACAAACAATTGCTCCATATGGTTGCAAAATTTTACTTGTGCTACCATCTATTCTAAAAATAACTTGGCTATTTGGATAATTTGCACTAATTTCATAGCTAGAATTAGTTCTATTTAGTAATACTACAATAATTCCAGCCTCGCTTCTCCTTACAATTTCTAGTATTTTATCATTAGCATAAGTATACATATCTCCATCTGCTAAAATGTCCTTACATGCTATTCTTATTTTTCCTAGTCTTGCATAAAATTGCTTTAATCCTATTATTTCTCTTCCCCATGGATATGGCTTTCTATTGAATGGATCTTTATTTCCACTTATTCCTACTTCTGTTCCATAAAAAATCATTGGAATTCCTTTAGACATATATTGAATTAGTACAGCTAATTTTAGCTTTTTTATTGCTTCATCATTTAAGCAATAATCATTTTCAAGTTCCCACTGTCTAAAAGCATAAGTATCAAAACCATTACTTTTTCTCCATGGTCCTTCAATATCCCATACATGACCTTTAAACGGATCTTCCAACATTCCTTTACCAGCAATCATATTTAATGCTCTAGGAGTATCATGAGTATCTATGCTATTCCATAAAACATCTTGAACTTCTGATGGATATTTAGATAAATTTTTTATGCATTCATTAAAATGCAAATAATTGCCATATCTTACCCATCTTATAATTGCATCTGAAAAAGGATAATTCATAACACTGTCAACTTGCCCATCGTAAATTTGTGGATTATTTCTAAATAGTGCAAAATCCCACATTTCGCTTACAATAAGCACTTCTGGATTTATTTTCCTTGCTGTTTCCTTAATTTTTAGAAGAATTTCTTTTGGTAAAATTTCTCCTAAATCAAGCCTGATACAATCTGCTCCATGACTAATATACTTTTCAACAATTTTACAGACATACTCTTGATAACTTTCATCTAGCTTATTACACTGTGGCATGTCTTTAAATCCGTACCAATAAACTGGATTTCCATTTTCATCCCATTCAAACCAATTCCTATACTTTTCATCACCTGCTAATGCTCTTTGAAAAAATTCGCTTTTTGCTCCCATATGGTTAAACACCAAATCAACAGCAATTAATATATCTCTTTCATGAGCTTTGTTGCATAATTCTGAAAAATTGTCCCAATTACCAATATATGAATCAATTTCTCCTTGAGCACCAACATCATAATGATGATTAGTATTAGTTTTAGAAATAGGACTTAAGTATAACAAGTTAATTGATAGTTCAGAAAAATAATCTAGTTTTTCAGTTATTCCTTCTAGATTTCCACAGTAATAATACTCGTTTCTGTATTCCCCGTCTTGATCTGGTTGCCAATCTGGTATAAAATCATCCCAAAATTTAATCCGTCTTCCTTCAACAAATGGAATCTCTGGTCCATCTCTGCAGAACCTATCTACAAAAATTTGATAGCCTATTCTTCCTTTAAACCGTTTTGGAATATAAATTTTTTTCATTATAATCCTCCTTTTTTTAATCAAATAATAAGGATCCTATTTCGTATATGCCTATAATGTACTACCTTTTATTAAGATTGTCAATACAGCATATATATTATTTTTTCTTCTTTTTCTGTACTGAATAACCAAATTTTCCAACTTTTCTTCCCATACTATAATAATGTCCATTTGAATAGCAAATTAAATTGCATTTTGAAATATCAAAAGCACCTTTTTCATCTATATATTTTTCATCAGCATCTATTGATAGTATTTCTGCTATAATCATATTATGACTTCCTAATTCCTTTATTTCTTTTACTTTGCACTCTATTGCAACTGGACTTTCTTTTATTATTGGGCACTCAACAAATTTAGCTTTTTCTTTTGTTAAATTCATTTCTTTAAACTTATCTACTTTAGCGCCTGTTTTTACTCCACACCAATCAGTTGCATAAGCTAATTTCTCATTTGTGAGATTTATTACAAATTCACCTTGATTTTTTATTAAATTGTATGAATATCTTTCAGGTCTTACAGATATATAACACATTGCTGGATTTGTATTAATTATTCCTGTCCATGCTACTGTCATAATATTAGATTTTTCCATTGTCCCACAAGATACCATTACTGCTGGAAGTGGATATATAAATGTTCCTGATTTCCATATTTTTCTACTCATTGTTTTTTCCTCCAAAAATAAATATACAATTTTGTAAGATTTTCACTATAATAAAATTTATTTATTACATTTTAAATACTAATTCTATCTTTAAATTTTTCATCTACTAATTCTTTTAATTTTATATTTTCGTCTTTTTCAAGTTTTGAATCTGATTTTTCTATTTCCATAACTAAAGCTTGTACTTCTTTTAAAACAGCAACATCTTCAAATAAATTTGCTATTTTAAATTCTGGAAGACCATGTTGTCTAGTTCCAAAAAATTCTCCTGCACCTCTTAATTCCAAATCTTTTTCTGCAACTAAAAATCCATTATCTGTTTCTTTCATTATTTTCATTCTTTCTTTTATTGTTTTTGCGTTACCCTCATATATTAAAATGCAATATGATTGATATTCTCCTCTTCCTACTCTTCCTCTTAATTGATGTAATTGTGCTAGTCCAAAATGTTCAGCATTTTGAACTACCATTATATTGGCATTTGGCACATCTACTCCAACTTCTATAACTGTTGTAGATACTAGTATTTGTATTTCTCCTTCTTTAAATTTTTGCATAATTTCATCTTTATCTTTTTGTTTCATTTTTCCATGAAGACATTCAACTCTAAATTCTGGAAATATTTTGTTTTGATATTGTTCTGTTAATTCTACTGCTGATTTAAAATTATCATATTCTTCGCTTTCTTCTACTAATGGGCATACAATATATGCTTGTCTACCTTTTTGTACATTTGCTCTAATAAATTCTTCTATTCTTTTTTCCATATTTTTATTTACTGGATATGTTTCAATTTTTTTTCTATTTGGTGGTAATTCATCTATAATTGAAATATCTAAATCTCCATATAAAATTAATGCTAATGTTCTAGGAATAGGTGTAGCAGTCATTACTAATACATCTGGATTTAATCCTTTACCAATTATATTTGTTCTTTGCCTTACTCCAAATCTGTGTTGTTCATCTGTTACAACAAAACCCAAATTTTTAAATTCAACATCTTCTACTATAAGAGAATGTGTTCCAATTAATATATCTATATCTCCATTTTTTAGTTTTTCTAATATTTCACTTCTTTTTTTTGCTCTTGTTCCTCCTAATAATAACTCACACTTTATTCCAAACTTTTCTAATATGTTTTTAAAATTATTAAAATGTTGTTCTGCAAGTATTGCAGTTGGAGCCATTATTGCGGTTTGATATCCACTTTTTGCAGCCTTATATGCACATATAATTGATACAATAGTTTTTCCTGATCCCACATCTCCTTGCAAAAGTCTATTCATTGGTTTATTGCTTTCCATATCATTATCAATTTCCTCTAAAACTTTAAGTTGTGCTTTTGTTAATTTAAAAGGAAGTGTATTTATAACATCTGACATTTTTACATTTTTATCAAACTCAATTCCATCTATTTCTTTATCATATCTTGTTTTTAGGCTTGAAAGTGCTAATTGTACTGTAAGAAGTTCTTCAAATACAAATCTTCTTCTTGCTTTATTATATTCTTCAAAATTATCTGGGAAATGAATTTGTTTTATTGCTTTATTTATATTTTCTAATTTATATTTATCTAGTATATATTCTGGTATAGTTTCTTGCATATTTTCTAAAACTATTTTTAGTCCATTTTCAATTATTGCTCTTAATTTATTTTGTGATAGATTATATGTAAGAGGATATATTGGAATAATTTTTCCTGTATTTTTATTAATTCCTTGTTTATCATATACAGGATTTGAAATTTCTATTCTACCATATTTAATATTTACTTTTCCATAAAACTGATATCTTTCTCCCACTTTAAATTTATTTTTTAAATAAGTTTGATTAAACCAAGTAAGTACACAATCTCCTGTATCATCTCTTACTAGCATTTTTAATATAACTTTATTTTTTCCAAATCGAGTTTCATTCATTTTACTTGCACATATAACATCTATTAAAGCTTCTTCTCCATCAATTAATTCATTTATTTTCTTAGGTTTACTTCTATCTTCATAATTTCTTGGAAAAAAGGTTATTAAATCTTCTAATGTATTTATTCCAAGTTTTTGTAAAAGTACTACATTATTAGGTCCAACTCCTTTTATATATTGTACATCTTGTTTTAAATCTATCATATACCCTCCTATGGCAAAACTTTTGTTCTTATACGATTTTATCAAAAAAAATATTAAAAAACAAGCTGTTTTTAGTATAAGTGTATATTTAAAATCATATTTTGTATTAATTTTAGTATTTTTTTATTTTTTCTATTTTCTTTTCTTACTATTTATAGTATAATATTATTGTTAGAGTTTTCTCTACATTTCAATTAGACATTTTGTCAGAAAAGTGAGGTTAATATGTGGGTATTTTGGTTAATAGCTGCTGGTATATTTTTTATAATTGAAATGGCAACAATCGGTTTTTTAGTTTTTTGGCTTGGAATTGGTGCTATTTTAGCAATGCTTACTAGCTTTATAACTGATAGTATACTTATTCAATCTTTAGTATTTGTTATTACTTCAACACTACTTTTAGTTTTTACAAGACCATTAGTAGATAAATTTATAAAAGTACCAAAAGAAATAAAAACAAATGCTTATTCAATTATTGGAAAAAAAGGAATTGTTATTTCTAAAATAAATAACATAGAAGGAACTGGACAAATAAAAATTGGTGGAGAAGTTTGGTCTGCTAAATCTTTTGAAAATGAAGATATTCCAGAAAATACAGAAATAGAAATAGTTGAAATTGATGGTGTAAAAGCTGTTGTAAAAGAAATAAAAAATAATTCTACAGTTTCAGTTTAATTTTGTTTTTAATTTTTATTATAATATATTTTAGGAGGAAATTTTATGTGGGTTTTAGCCGTATTACTATTAATTATACTAATTATTGCATTTAAAACTATTAGAGTTGTAAAACAATCTGAAGTTTATATTATTGAAAGACTTGGTAAATTTTATAAAATTGCTGATGCAGGTCTTACAATAATTGTTCCATTTTTTGATCATGTTCGTAGTATTGTTAGCTTAAAGCAACAAACAATGGATATTCCGCCTCAAGGTGTAATAACAAGAGATAATGTTACTATTACAATAGATACAGTTGTGTTTTATAAAGTAACAGATCCAGCAAAAGCTGTTTATGAAATTCAAAGTTTAAAAAAAGGTATTGAATATCTAGCAATTACAACAATTCGTGATATTGTTGGTAAAATGGACTTAGATTCAACTTTTAGTTCTCGTGATGCTATTAATGATAAATTAAGAGTATTACTAGATGAAGCAACAGATCAATGGGGCTGTAAAATAGATAGAGTTGAAATTAAAGATATTACTCCACCTGCAGATATTCGTGATGCAATGGAAAAACAAATGAATGCTGAAAGAAATAAAAGAGCTTTAATTCTTCAAGCAGAAGGTGAAAGACAATCTGCAATTACTCTTGCAGAAGGTAAAAAAGAAGCTGCTATTCTAGAAGCTGAAGCTGATAGAGAAGCTAGAATTAGAAGAGCTACTGGTGAAGCAGAAGCAATTAAAAAAGTAGCAGAAGCTAAAGCAGAAGAAGTACATATGGTTTATGAAGCTATAATGAAAGCAAAACCAGATGAAAGATTGGTACAATTAAAATCATTAGAAGCATTAAAAGAAGTAGCTAATGGAGAAGCAAATAAGGTATTTATTCCTTTTGAAGCAACAAGTGCTCTTTCAAGTTTAGGTTCAGCAGCTGAATTATTAAAAAAAGATGAAAAATAGATAAAAAAATTAATCAACTAGTAAACTTTTAAAATGTTCCTAGTTGATTAATTTTTTATTGTATAGGAAAAATCGACTTTTTACTTGAAATTTAAGTGTTTTTAACGATTTTTGCTATACAACAAGGTTAAGTTTCCTTAGGCAGTGCATATTTGCGAAGCAAAATGCTACAAAAGGCAAAGCCACTTTTCTTATTGTATAGGAAAAATCGAAGATTTTGACTATACAACAAGGTTAAGTTTCCTTGGACTGTGCATATTTGCGAAGCAAAATGCTACAAAAGGCGAAGCCACTTTTCTTATTGTATAGGAAAAATCGAAGATTTTGACTATACAACAAGGTTAAGTTTCCTTGGACTGTGCATATTTGCGAAGCAAAATGCACATGTGGCGAAGCCACTTTTCTTATACTAATTCCTATTATATACCAAACATCTATTGATTCTAAACAAAAAGAACAAATAATTAAAATGCAATTATTTGTTCTATTTATTATTTAACTTTTCATTAAATATTCATTTATTATTCTGCTGAATTTGCTTCAGCTTCAGGAGCATCATAAGCTTCTAATATAGCTTTTTGAATTTTCTCTCTTGTCTCTGGATTTATTGGATGAGCTATATCTTTGAATTCTCCGTTTGGAGTTTTTCTGCTAGGCATAGCTATAAATAATCCATCTTGACTTTCGATAACTTTTATGTCATGTACAACAAATTCATTATCGAATGTTAC
>CALXYR010000057.1 GCA_944393025.1 uncultured Clostridia bacterium
TCAATTATTGCGTACATTATATGTACACCTCCTCTTATATGTATACTCGCTAAGCATAAAATACAAGGCAGTTAGATTTCTCTAACATTTAGTTGCCCGACCCAGGCGGCTTACGATTAAATATTTTATCATATATTTTTTTATTTGTCAAATTCTATTCCACACTTTTTAAACTTTCTATCATATCTATTTTCTTTAGTGAAAAATATGTAACTATATTTACTATAACTGCAAAAAATATTGTTATTAATATTCCAAATATATAGCTTAATAATTTAACTTCTGGATTAAACATTGTTATATCTAATTCACAAGTTTTTAGTATATACATAGTTAAAGAATAACCTCCTAATAATCCTATTATTATTCCTATAATAGTAAGAATTATTGTTTCTCTTGCAATATAACTATATACTTCTCTATCATAAAATCCTAATACTTTTATAGTGGCAAGTTCTCTAATTCTTTCGCTAATATTTGCATTTAATAAATTATATAATACTACTAACGCCAAAAGTCCAGCAGATATTATTAGTATCCATACTACTATTTGCATATTTTCCATAACAGTTTCAAACATATTATGAGAGGCAGAAGTAAAACTTACACCGGATATATTTTCTGAATCATTTAATAATATTTTTCCTAATTTTGCTTCCTCTTCTTCTGTCATATTTACTGTTTTTGCGAGTATTACATTTGATTCTATTCTAGTATTAAATATATTATTATACAATTCTGGAGACATATAGATATAATGCATTATATAATTTTCTGTTATATTTGATACTTGTACTTCTTTCCTAATACCATCTGAATTTTCTAAAAGTATTATATCACCTTTTTTTATTTCTAATAAATTAGCTAATTTTTCAGATAATATAATTCCTGTATTATCTAGAATATATTTATTTTCCTTATTTTTTCTATCTCTTAAAGATATATAATCTTCTAACTGATTTACATCTTCTGGTATTATTAATTGTATGCTTTGATTATTATCATTTTTAATAATTTTTACAGATTGAATATTAACTCCTAATACACTTTCTATTTCATCATTTTCTTTTATTTTTTCTTTTAAGCTTTCTAAATTTTTACCATATTTTTCTTCTTTTAAACTTATATTAATATTGTATTTATCTATTTCTCCAAATTGTTTTGGTACCATATCTACTATTGCATCTCTTAACCCAAATCCAGAAACAATTAGTGCAGTACATCCACAAACTCCTATAATTGTCATTAAAAATCTTTTTTTATATCTAAATAAATTTCTTGCTGTAACTTTTGCTGTAAAATTTAAATGTTTCCATATAAATGTTATTTTTTCTAGTAATACCCTTTTTCCTGCTTTTGGAGATTTTGGTCTCATAAGTGTTGCAGGATTATGTCTTAATTGTCTTATACATGTATATAAAGTTGCTCCAACTGTACATAATACTGCAAAAGACATACCTATAAATGCTATATCTGTATTAAATTGTAATATTACCTCTGGCAAAGTATAAACCATTCCATACATATCTGCAATTACTTTTGGTAAAAAATTAAATCCTATAAATAGCCCTATTAGTCCACCTATTACTGTAGCTAAACTTGCATATATTAAGTATTTACTTGCTATTTGTCTTTTACTATAACCAAGTGCTTTTAATGTACCTATTTGAACTCTTTGTTCTTCTACCATTCTAGACATAGATGTTAAGCTTATCAATGCTGCAACTAAGAAAAATACAATTGGAAATACCTCTGCTAAACTTGCCACTCTATCTGTATCCTGCACATAACTTGCATACCCTACATTTTGATTTCTATCTAATACAAACCATTCAGGCATCTCTATTTTGTTTAATTCTTTTTTTGCATCTAATAATTTTTCCTCTGCTTCTTCTATTTTTTCATCAAATTCTTTTTTTGCTTTTTCTAATTCTTTTTCTCCATCTTTTAATTCTCTTTCTGAAGCATTTATTTTGGCTTGTGCTTGATTTAATTGGTAATATGTAGAGTTCTTTTGGCTTTGTAGTTCTTTTTCATTTTCTTCTATTTGTTTTTGAGCTTCTTGTAACTTCTTTTCTCCATTTTCTAATTCCTTTTTTGCTGTTTCTATACCATCTTCTAATCTTGTAATTGTTCCTTCTAAATCTGTTACTCCTTGTTTTTCTAATTCACTTTCAATAACTAAAATAGTGGCATTTAAAGTTTGTATTTGCACATTCAAATTATTTATTTGTGCTTGAATTTTAGTTTTTTCTTCTTCTGTTTGTGCATTTTCTAATTTAAGCTCTAATTCATTTAATCTTTCTTGAGCTATTTTCAAATTATTATTTACTTCATTTAATTGTTTTTGAGTTTGTTTTAATAATGATAATTGTTCTTCATATTCTGTAATTTGTTTTTCTGCTTTTTCTTTTTCTTCTTTATATTTTTCTTTATTTTCTGCTAAGATTTTCTTTGCTTCTTTTATTTTGTTTTCTGCTGATTTAAATTGACTATTTGCATTTGCTCTATTAATTTCTAGTTCTTGTTTTCCACTTTCTAATTCTCTTTTTCCATCATCTAATTTTTTTTGAGCATCTTCTAACTCTTTTTCAGCTTTTTCTTTTTCTTCATTTAATTCTTTTTGAGCATCTTCTATTTTTGAATTAGCATTATTATATAATTCATCATATCTTGCTTGTCTTCTTTCATCTGAAATGTTTTCTAATTCATCTTGTACATTTTCAACTAAATCTGAATACTTATTACTAGTTGTTTCTAATTCTTTTGCATTTTCTACTGTTAAATAAATATTTGTATATAAATCTACATTTATATTTTCTTTTGAAACATATAAATAATAATCTATAACTCCGCTTCCTAACTTTGTACTTCCTCTATCTGTAGATATGTATAATGGAGATTTTACAGTTCCAACGATTTGAACTTTATTTTCTTTTAACACTTTTTCTTTTTCTCCATCATCATTTGTAATATCTTCTATTTCAATTTCTATTGTATCTCCTATTTTATGTCCAGTTTCAACTAAAAATCTAGGTTCTACTACACATTCTTTTTTATTTTTTGGAAGTCTACCATCTACTAATTCAAGATTATTAATATCTTTTGAAAAAGTTTCTAATTTTACTATAACTTCTTCATCTTCTACTTTTACTGTAGCATCTGTTTGATAAGAGCCTTCAACACTTTCTACATTTTCTATATTTTTTATTGCTTTTATGTCATCATCTGTAAGCCCTAATGTTGATATAACTTGTACATCCATAACATTTAGTTTATCAAAATATTCATCTATTGTTTTTTTCATATCTGGACTCGCTGCTCTTATTCCCGCAAAAAAGCCTACACCTAATAATACAATTAAAAGTATTGACATAAACCTTTTATATGAATTTTTTATTTCTTTAATTCCATCTTTAAAAAGTGCTGTTTTCAAATTTCATCTCACCTCTTTTTAGATTTTCCCATAATTATTATATCGTTTCCTTCCAAATTTAAGTTTTATTTTAATTTGGATATTTATTGTTTTCGACAACAAGTACAAAAAAAGTTAATAAAATAAATAACTTCTTTGCTGAAATTTATTACCACTCAATCTCTTCAATAGGTGTTGGATTTTCATTTATCTCTATGTTAAAAGCAGTTCCATTTTTAAAATGTATTACTCTATCTGCCATTGGTGTTAAAGCAGTATTATGTGTTATAATTATTACAGTCATTTTTTCTTTTCTACAAGTATCTTGTAATAATTTTAAAATCTGTTTTCCTGTTTTATAATCTAGTGCTCCTGTAGGCTCATCACATAACAACAATTTAGGATTTTTAGCTATTGCTCTAGCTATTGCTACTCTTTGTTGTTCTCCTCCTGATAATTGAGAAGGAAAGTTTTTCATTCTGTTTTTTAAGCCTACTTTATCTAATATTGTTTTTGGATCTAATGGGTTCTTACATATTTGAGTTGCAAGCTCTACATTTTCTAATGCAGTAAGATTTTGTACTAAGTTATAAAATTGAAATACAAATCCTATATCTTCTCTTCTATATTTTATTAATTCTTTTTTCTTAAATTTGCTTATATCTTTTCCATCTATTATTATTTTTCCAGATGTTGCACTATCCATACCACCGAAGTATATTAAGTGCTGTAGTTTTTCCTGCTCCACTTGGTCCAACTATTACAACTAATTCTCCTTTTTCCATTTCAAAATTCGTTTTATCTAGAGCCTTTATTAAAACTTCCCCCATTTTATATTCTTTTATAACATTCTTAAATTCAATATATGACATAAAACTTTGCCTCCTTTAAACAACAAAAAGTTGTATTTTTTCTAATGTTAATTTTTATATTATTGTTCTTCTATTTTAACATTTTCATCTCCTATTATTTCTCGGAATTCTTCTAAAACTGCATTTGTTAAATAAATTCCGCCTGACATATTCTTTTTTTCTCCATTTATAATTTGTATTTGTATATTGTTTTTTTCTCCCATAAAAAATTTTATTGCTCCTCTTAGTCTTTCTTTTTGACTATCATTTGTATTTGTTATATTTAATATTAATACTTTTCTTTTAATTTCTCCAAATTCTCTTATCTCTCTAGCTACTATTTTAGTATCTTCATCTTCTCTAATACTTAATCTTCCATCTACTAATACAATATTATCTTCTATTAATATATTAGAACAATTTTGATAACAATTTTCAAATACAATTATTTCAGTTTGACCATATAAATCTTCTACTGTAACAAATGCCATTATTTTATTAGTTTTTGTAAATTTCTTTTTTACACTTGTTATTATTCCTGCATATTTTACAAATTGCCCATCTTGTAATTTTTCATTATGTGATATATTTGCTTCTATAACATTTAACATATTTGTTTTTTCTGATTCGCCTATTTCGTTTTCATCTAATTTACTAATTTCTTGCATTGTTCTTAATTGTGCAGAATTTATATTTGTTTGCATTTCAATTTGGTGTCTTAATTTGTCTAATGGATGTCCTGAAATATATAATCCAAGCATTTCTTTTTCCATTAAAAGCATTTCTTTTTGACTAAATTCTGGCATTATTTTATATGTATATTTAAGTTCTTCAATCTGTTTTTTATTTTCTCCTCCTAAATCAAACATACTAACTTGTCCATCTAAACTTTTCTTTGAACTTTCTGTAATTGAATCTACAATTGATTCAAAAGATTCAATTAATGTTCTTCTTGTTTGATTAAAATTATCAAATGCTCCTGATTTTATTAAACTTTCAATACATTTTTTATTAACTGATGCATTTGCTATTCTTTCGCAAAAATTTGCAAAATCTTTATATTCTCCATTTTTATTTCTTTCTTCTACTATTTCATCTACTGCTCCTAACCCAACATTTTTAATACTTCCAAGTCCAAAGCGAATTTTATTATTATCAACAGTAAATTTAGTATAACTTTTATTTATATCTGGTTTTAATATTTCTATATTTAATCTTTTACATTCATCTATATATCCTGGTATTTTATCTAAGTTTCCTAAAAAACTATTAAGCATTGCTGCCATAAATTCTGCTGGATAATATGTTTTTAAATATGCTGTTTGATATGATAGTACCGCATATGCTGCAGCATGTGATTTATTAAAAGCATATTTTGCAAACTCTGCCATTTCATCAAATATTGTATTTGCTGATTTTTCATCAATTCCATTTCTTACACAGCCTGGTACTACAATATTTCCATTTTCATCTATTTGACCATTTATAAA
This sequence comes from uncultured Clostridia bacterium, assembly GCA_944393025.1. Lineage (GTDB taxonomy): Bacteria > Bacillota > Clostridia > TANB77 > CAG-508 > CALXVA01. Next base: position 5,757 of record CALXYR010000057.1, read on the forward strand.
TATTTCTCTTTCTTTTGCCATTACATCAAGTTTTTTCTTTCCCATTGCACGTCTTACTAAATCTGCTCTTCCTAAAGAATAACCTGCTAAATCTCTTACTATTTGCATAACTTGCTCTTGATATACCATGCATCCATAAGTTACATTTAAAATTGGTTTTAACCTTTCATGTGTATATACTGCATGATCTGGATCTTTTTTGTTTGCAATATATCTTGGTATTTGATCCATAGGTCCTGGACGGTATAATGAAACACCCGCTATAATGTCTTCTAAGCAATCTGGTTTTAGTTCTTTCATAAAGTTAGTCATACCTTGGCTTTCAAATTGGAATATTCCAACTGATGTTCCTTCTTGCCATTGCTTATATACCTTAGGGTCATTCATATTTTCATCAAATTCTACATTTATTCCTTTATTTTGTTTTACTAAATCTTTTGTATCTTGAATAACTGTAAGTGTTCGAAGTCCTAAAAAATCCATTTTTAGAAGTCCTAATTCTTCTAATGTTGTCATTATATATTGTGTTGAAATTGTATTATCTCTCATATATAATGGCACATAAGTATCTACGGGTTCTTTAGTTATAACTATGCCACAAGCATGTGTAGAAGCCTGTCTTGGCATTCCTTCTAATGCCATAGCTATATCTAAAAGTTTTTTATATTCTTCATTTGTTTCGTATGCTTCTTTTAATTCTCTATTTTGTTCCATTGCTTTTTTTATAGTTATATGTATTTCATTTGGTATCATTTTTGCAAGTTTATCTGTTTCTGCATATGATACATCTAATGCTCTACCAACATCACGAATTACCATTCTTGCAGACATAGTACCAAAAGTAATTATTTGAGAAACATGATCTTGACCATATTTTCTTCCTACATAATCTATTACTTCTTGTCTTCTTTCATAACAAAAGTCAACATCAAAATCTGGCATACTAATTCTTTCAGGATTTAAAAATCTTTCGAAAATAAGTCCATATTTTATTGGGTCTATATCTGTTATTCCTATAGCAAAAGCTACTATTGAACCTGCTCCTGAGCCACGACCTGGTCCTACTGGTATTCCATTTGTTTTAGCATAATTTATGTAATCCCATACAATTAGGAAATAATCTACATATCCCATTTTATTTATAACAGAGAGTTCATAATCTTTTCTTTGTATTATTTCTTGTGATAAATTTTCTCCATATCTTTTTATTATTCCATCATCTGTTAATTTTTTTAGGTAATCAAAATGTGTTTTAAACTCTTTTGGTACATCATAATTTGGAAGAATAGTATGTCCAAATTCAAACTCAACATTACATTCATTTGCAATTTTAACAGTATTATCTATAGCTTCTGGAACATTTATAAAATATTCTTCCATTTCTTCTGGTGATTTTATATATAATTCATCTGTTTCAAAACGCATTCTATCTTCATCTGTCATTTTCTTTCCAGTTTGTATACATAATAAAACTTCATGATTATATGCATCTTCTTTTTTTAAGTAATGGGCATCATTTGTTGCTACAAGTGGAATATCTAATTCTTTTGATAATTGTATTAATTTTTGATTTACTAAAACTTGTTCTTTTACACCATTGTTTTGTATTTCTAGATAATAATCTTTTCCAAATATTTCTTTATACCAATTAGCAACTTTTTTGGCTTCAATCATATCATCTCTTAGTATTGCTTGGCTTACTTCTCCTGCTAAACATGCACTACAACATATTAAATTTTCATGATATTTTTGTAATATTTCCTTATCTATTCTAGGCTTATAATAAAACCCTTCTGTATAACTTAAAGAAACAAGTTTAGAAAGATTTTTATAACCTTCATTATTTTTAGCTAATAATATTAGGTGATTATATTTGCTATCAAGTTCAACATCTTTATCAAATCTTGTTCGAGGTGCAACATATACTTCACATCCTATAATAGGTTTTATATCATTTGATTTGCAGGCTTTATAAAAGTCTATGCATCCAAACATAGAACCATGATCTGTAATTGCAATTGCTTTCATACCTAATTCTTTTGCTCTTACAGGAATATCTTTTATTCTATTTGCCCCATCTAATAAGCTAAACTCACTATGTATATGTAAATGAACAAAATCTCTCATTTTCTTGCTCCTTTTTATTTTTGATAGCTAGATTATATCATAATAAATTTTACATTACAATTTATAAGTAGGAAAAAATCCAACTTTTTTATGTAAAATGGAGCTTACCTATATAATTATACTTTACAATTACATAAGTAAGCTCCATTTTTTGTTTTATGGAAATTATTGTGCTAATAACTTAGATATTTGTTTTGAATGATTTTTAGAAGTATCTTCTAAATTTGAAATTCTTAAAGAATTAATCTCTACTTTTCGTTCTGTAGTATCTTGTCTAGACTCTAAATCAGTATTTTTTTCAAAATTAGCATTATATGCATCAAATAAAGCTGGTATTTCATTTGAAAATTTATCTTCTATTATAATCAAATAATTTTTAATTTCCTTAATTTGATTTTCTATCTTTTCAAATCTTTTATTTATTTCTATAAATTTTTGATTTATTCTTTCAAACTGCTCATCTATTTCTGCAAATCTTTGATTTATTCTTTCAAATTGTTTATCTATTTTTGCAAATTTTTGATTTATTCTTTCAAATTGTTCATCTATTTTTGCAAACCTTTGATTTATTCTTTCAAATTGTTTATCTATTTCTGCAAACCTTTGATTTATTCTTTCAAATTGTTTATCTATTTCTGCAAACCTTTGATTTATTCTTTCAAATTGTTCATCTATTTTTGCAAACCTTTGATTTATTCTTTCAAATTGTTTATCTATTTCT
>CALXYR010000058.1 GCA_944393025.1 uncultured Clostridia bacterium
GATCCTAAAAAAGAAAGAATAGGAATATTAGAAGCTAGAAAATTAGGTATTCCAGTTATAGGATTAGTTGATACAAACTGTAATCCAGAAGATGTAGATTATGCTATACCAGGAAATGATGATGCAATAAGAGCAGTTGCTTTAATTGCAGATTGTATGGCAAATGCAGTTATAGAAGGAAAACAAGGTGAATCAATGGAAACAGCCCAAAATGAAATGGTAGAAGAAAATACAGAAGTAGAACCAGAATCTATGGAAGAAGTAGTTGCTTCAGCAGAAAATAATGAAGAAAAAAAGTAATATTTATAAAATATAAATAAAAGGAGGAGAGCTTTAATCTGCTCTATCTCCTTATTTTAATATAAAAGGAGGATTTTAAATGATTACAGCAAGTCAAGTTAAAGAATTAAGAGAAAAAACAGGTGCAGGTATGATGGACTGCAAAAAAGTTTTAACAGAAACTAATGGAGACGAAGAAAAGGCAATAGAACTTTTAAGAGAAAGAGGTATTACTAAAGCTGCTAAAAAATCAGATAGAATTGCAGCAGAGGGATTAGTTGAAACATATATATCAGAAGATGGAAAAGTAGGAGTTGCAGTGGAAGTTAATGCAGAAACAGATTTTGTTGCTAAAAATGAAGAATTTAGAAATTTTGTTAAAGATGTGGCAAAACAAGTAGCAGAACAAAATCCAGCAGATGTAGAAGCATTGTTAGAACAAAAATCAATAGCTGAATCAGATAAAACAGTAAGAGAAGTTTTAACAAATAAGATAGCAACAATAGGTGAAAATATGTCAATAAGAAGATTCGCTAGATTTGAAACAAACAATTTATTAGAAAGTTATATACATGGAGATGGAAAAATTGCAGTTTTAGTTGAAATGGAAAATGGTACAAATGAACTTGCAAAAGATGTTTGTATGCAAATAGCAGCTGCTAGACCAGAATATTTAGATAGAGAATCAGTTCCAGCGGATAGACTTGCAAAAGAAATGGAAATATTGAAAGCTCAAGCAATGAACGAAGGAAAACCAGCAGAAATAGCAGAAAAAATAGTACAAGGAAGAATAGGAAAATTTTATAGTGAAATATGCTTAGTAGAGCAAGAATTTGTTAAAGATCCAGATGTAAAAGTTGGTAAATTAGTAGAATCAAAAGGTGCAAAAATAGTAAGATTTGTAAGATTTGAAAAAGGTGAAGGATTAGAAAAAAGAGAAGAAAATTTTGCAGAAGAAGTTGCAAAACAAATAAAAGGATAATTTAAATAAATTAAAAAAAGGGGCTTTATTTAAAAGCTCTTTTTTGATATAATAAGTATCGAAATTTATTTTAAGAGGTAATTTATGTTAATAAAAATAGTTAGTTTTAATGTAGCTCATGGAAAGGGACTAGATGGAATAATAGATATAAATAGACAAGCAGAAATTGTAAATGCATATAAACCAGATATTGTATTTTTACAAGAAATTGATATGTATACAAAAAGAGCTGGAGAAGTGAATCAAATAAGAGAATTTAGTAAGAAAGTATATTTACCATATTGTTCTATGGAAAGCAATATTACTTTAGAAGATGGATATTATGGAGATGGAATAATAAGCAGATTTCCTATTTCATTTTCAGTAAATTATCTTATGCCATTAACTGATATAAATCATGAACAAAGAGGAATTTTATATAATAGGATATCACTTCGGAACAGCTAAAATAAATCTATTTTCAGTGCATTTATCTACTTATGAAGATGAGAGAATTTTGGCATGTAAAGAACTAAATAAAATAATATCTAAAATAGATAAAAAGGAAATAATAATTATAGGTGGAGATTTTAATGTTGGAGTAACAAGATTAGGAAAAGGAAAATATACTTTTGAAAAAAAAGAAGAATATGAAGAATATAATATTTTAGAAAAGAAATTAAAAAGATTAAAAAACACAGAAGATACTTGGTTTTCAAAACTAGGACAAGGATGTATAGATACAATATTTTATTCAAATAATATTGAATTATTAAAATATGAAACAGTTGATTCTAAACAAAAATCAGATCACAGTATTATATATGCAGAATTTAATATATAAATGAGAAAGGAAAAGAAAAAAATGAATAAGAATACAAAAATAAAATTTAATGTACTTGCAATATTTATTATTATTATTTTTAGTTTTGCTTTAACACCAAAAACATTACAAAATGATACTTATTACACTATAGCAATAGGAGAACATATATTAGAAAATGGAATTGATATGAAAGATCCATTTTCTTGGCATGAAAATTTAGAATATACATATCCACATTGGGCATATGATGTAGCAACATATTTGGTGTATCATTTAGGAGAAAATATAGGTATTGGTGGATTTACAGCTATTTACATAGCAACAGCTATGTTATCAATAATATTAGGAATAATTATATATTATGCTTTAAATAAAATATGTAAAAATCAATTAGTAGCATTTTTTATAACTTTGGGAATGATGTATTTACTTAAAAGTTTTATTGCTGCAAGAGCTCAACTAGTTACATATATATTATTTGTATTAACCATTTTATTTATAGAAAGATTTATAGAAACAAAAAAGAAAAGGTATGCAATATATTTAATAATTATACCAATAATTATTGCTAATGTACATTTAGCAGTATGGCCATTTTATTTTGTATTATATTTACCATATATTGTAGAATATATATTATCTAAAATAGTTGATTCAAATCTATATTATAAATTTGCAATTAAAATAAATAAATCTAAAGTAAAAAAATTAACATTAAAAAATAAATCTCAAGAGAAAATTGATAAAATAACAGAAAAAATAGAAAGATTACAAAAGCAAAAAGAAAATGTAGATGAAAATAAAAGAGCAAGGAGAGAAAAACCATATAAAATAATATTTAAGCCAGAAGATAATATTAAATATCTTATTATAATAATGATTATTTGTGCTTTTACCGGCTTACTTACTCCAGTAGGAAGTGCACCATATACATATTTGATTAAAACAATGCAAGGAAATACAATGGACAATATAAGTGAGCACTTACCATTAACACTTATAAATGATTTAAAAACAATGACTGTATTAGTACTATTTTTAATGATATTAATGTTTACAGATACTAAAATAAAATTAAGAGATTTATTTATGCTAGCAGGTTTGGTATTACTAGCTTTTATGTCTAGAAGACAAATATCAATGTTTGTATTAATAGGTGGATTTATATTTGCAAAATTAATAGTTGCCTTAATAGATAAATACGATAAAGATGGAACAGAACAATCTATAAATGCAATAACTTCAACATTTGGAAAAATTGTAACTATATTATTAGGAATATTAGTAAGTTTTACAATTTACAGAGAAAAAATAAATAATCCAATAGTAAGTACAAGCTCTTACCCAGTAGAAGCATGTGATTATATATTAGAAAATATAGATATTGAAAATATGAAAATATTTAATGAATATAATTATGGAAGTTATATGTTATATAGAGGAATACCTGTATTTATAGATTCTAGAGCAGATTTATATACACCAGAATTTAATGGAGTTAAAAATGAAGAAGGAAAATATGAAGGAAATGATATATTTTCTGATTATATAAATACAACAAATCTTTCAACATATTATGAAAATACATTTAATAAATATGGAATAACACATATATTAATAAAAAAGAATACAAAACTAAATATGTTTTTATCTAGAGATGGAGAACATTATAAAAAAATTTATTCCGATAATAATTTTGTACTATATGAAAGAGAATATTAAGGAGTATAACAGTGGAAAATATAGTAGTAGATACAGATAATATGCGTTTAGATGCATATATTTCTAAAAAAAATGAAAATATTTCAAGAACAAATATACAAAGATTAATAGAAAATGGAAATATATTAGTAAATGGAGAAGAAAGAAAAATATCATATAAAGTTCAAATTGGTGATAATATAAGTATAAATATTCCAGATCCAAAAGAAACTAAAATAAAAGCAGAGGAAATACCATTAGATATAATATATGAAGATAATGATATAATTGTTGTAAATAAGCCAAAAGGAATGGTAGTACATCCAGCAAGTGGAAATTTAGAGGGAACTTTGGTAAATGCTATAATGTCAATATGTAAAGATAGTCTATCTGGAATAGGAGGAGAAATAAGGCCAGGAATAGTACACAGACTAGATAAAGATACATCTGGATTGTTAATAGTTGCTAAAAATGATTTAGCACATATAAATATGAGCAATCAAATAAAAAATAGACAAGTTAAAAAAATATATATTGCTTTAGTAAGAGGAAATATTAATGAAGAAGAAGCAACAATAAATATGCCAATAGGTAGAAGCACAAAAGATAGAAAGAAGATGGCAGTTAGAAAAGATGGGAAAGAAGCAATAACACATTTTAAAGTTCTAAAAAGATATTCAAACTATACATTACTACAATTAAAAATAGATACAGGAAGAACACATCAAATCAGGGTTCATTTATCTGAAATTGGACATCCTGTAGTAGGAGATATAGTATATTCAAATGGAAAAAATGAATTTGGAGTGCAAGGGCAAATGTTACACGCAAAGAGCTTAGATTTTAAACATCCTATAACAAATAAACAAATGCATTTAGAGGCAGAATTGCCAGATTATTTTAAAGAAGTATTAAATAAATTAGATAATAGAAAATAAATATATGAAGGTGAAAAATGGAGGAAGTAAGGTTACAAAAATTCTTAGCAAATTATGGAGTTTGTTCAAGAAGAAAAGCAGAAGAGCTCATATTAAATGGTTTAATAAAAGTAAATGGAGAAGTTGTTACACAATTAGGTAAAAAAATAAATCCAGAAAAAGATGAAGTTATTTATAAAGGAAATAAAATAGGAAAAACTGACAAAAAAGTATATATATTATTAAATAAACCAATTGGTTATGTTACAACTACTAAAGATCAATTTGGTAGAGATACAGTTCTAGATTTAGTAAAAGTAAAAGAAAAAATATTACCTGTTGGTAGACTAGATATGTATACATCAGGTGCATTAATTCTTACTAATGATGGGGAATTTATATATAAAGTAACTCATCCAAAATATGAAGTAGAAAAAACTTATAATGTAACTTTAAAAGGAATTATTACAAAAGAAGAAATTAAAAACTTAGAGCAAGGAGTACCAATAGAAAACTATATATCTGGAAGTGCAAAAGTAAAAATATTAAAATTAGATAAAGAAAAAGATATATCAAGAATAGAAATTACAATACACGAAGGAAAAAATAGAGAAGTAAGAAAAATGTGTAATTCAATAGGAAAAAAAGTATTAGCATTACATAGAAGCAAAATAGAAAATATAGATGTAAAAAAATTAAAATTAGGAGAATGGAGATATTTAACTAATAAAGAAATAGAAAAATTTCTTAAACTTTAAGATATAGCAATGGTGTCATTATTCAAGGTCCCCATTGACATAAAAATATATAATGTGGTAGAATACCTATGTAAACACTAAAGAAGTAGTACTTTTTTAGATGTAGTATACCAAAAAAGGAGAGATGTATTATGGTAGAAGACAATGAAATAAAGGCGGTAGTATCACCTTTTGCAGTAAGAGAAGGAGAAATAAAAACATTTGATGGTAAAGATGGATATGTATCAATGAATCAAATAATTCATAAAATTAATATAGGTCATATAAACGATTTACATTTTAAAATACTAGAACTTGTTAATGAGTTTGAATTTATGACATCAAGACAATTATATCAAATGTTACAATGGAAAAATGTAGAAGTGGCTTCTCAAGATAAATTAAATAATAAATTAGAACAATTAATAAAATCAAAAATACTTACAAGATATTTTTTTAATGGTGAAGATGGAAAAGGAATATATAGAATATATTGTCTAGAAAAAATGGGAAAATATTTACTTAATTCAAGAGGAATAGAATGCAAATGGCAACCTACAGATAATACAAAACCAGTTCCAATGATAAAGAAAAGATTAGCAGGAAATCAAACAATTATTGCATATTTAAGAAAAGTAAAAGCATTTGAATCATATACAGTAAAACCAGCAATTACTGCTAAACAAACAGGAAAAACATTTAAAGCTACAGGTGGCAATGTGAAATTAACTAAAAATAATAAATCAATTGAATTCTTATTCGAAGTTATAAGAAGAGAAGAAGAATGGGAAAAGAAATTAATAGATAAAATGAGATTATACAATGATTTTTATGCTAATTATTTACCAGGTGATTCAGGATTTAGTTCAATGCCACAACTTATTTTTATATGTGAAGATGAAAAAAATATGGCAGAAACATTTAAAGTAATAGTAGTAAATAAATTAGAAATAGAAAAAATTAAATTATATTTTTCTACTGATTTAAGACAAAATAAAGAATCTTTAGATAAAACATTGGTAGAATTCAAATTGGATTCTGGAAAATATAAAATGGAAAATGTAGAAGTAAAATTGCTAGGAATATAATAAAGTAAATTAGTGATATTTTAAAACCAAATTTGAAATTCATATACGATAAAAAATGAACTGAATTTATTTTAAATTCAGTTCATTTTTTAAAATAGATATTAATTATCTTTTTTTCTATTTAAATCAAATATAATTGCGTCATCATTATCTAGGAAATATTTTGAATCTGTACTATCTGTTTTAATTGGATCTACTTCATTATTAAAATTTGTAGGATCATTATCTGCAGTAGCTGCTGCAAAATTACCTCTAAATTTTGTGGAAACAGGTTTCTTTTTAATTTCATCAGATATTCCACTTGTAAATTTTTCAAAGTTATATTCTTTAAGTTTTTTAGGTTCTTTATATTTTGCTTCTAGAAAATCTAATTTACCCTTAGCGACATAACTTTTTCCTTTACTATCTTTAACTTTAAACAAAATTTGTTTTCCTTTTAAAGACATTATTTTTCCAGCAGAATAATTAGGTTTCCATTCATATTTTATCATATTTAGTTTAGAATCGTAACCATAATTTTCTTTTTCAGTATTAGTTTCATAACTGCTAGACCAAGACCATTCTCTTTTATCTTGTAACTCTGTTTGCCACCATTTAACATCTTCAGGTAAAGCATTACCAAATATTGCTTTATTTACACAGTTGGCAAGTATTTCATCTCTAAAATTGTCTTTTTCATCACCATTTAATTGAGATAAAGTTTGAGCAGATAAAATATTACCAACTTTATATTTTCTATATACAGTAAATATCGGTTCTATTGCTTTGCATAAAAACTCAGGAAAATCATCTATATACAAGAAATGTGGTATTCTTGTATTATCATTTCCAGGTCTTGCAAGTACAGATTGTTGCATAAGTAGTAAGAAGAATATACCAAATGCTTTGTGGGCATTTGCACCTAAATCTCCTCTTCTTGTACATACAAAAGTTACTTCTCCATCAGCTAATATTTTGTCATATACTAAATTATTTGTTCTATTACATAATATATTTTTAACACCAGGATATCTTAGTAAATTGTCTAATTCAGCTGATGCTGTATATACAGATTGTTTTGTTGTAGCTAAGTCTTTACTATCTGCATAAAAATTATTTTCAAAATATTTTATTAGTATTTTATATTTGGCTACAAGTTCAGGAATTTCTTTCATTTGATTACACATTTCTTCTACTAAAGAAAAATCGTTCATCATATTAAGCATATCTTCAAGGTTTGGTAAATCACCATTATTTAATCTTGGATACATTTCCTTTAATAAAATTGAAAGATTTTCTATAATTTGTATAGCAGTATTTTCTCTAAAAGCCATTTGAAGGTCAGGCCTACTTGTAGAATATAGTCCTTTTAATACAGAAGAAATTGCCATACCAGTTTTTATAGGATCTTCGTATACAAATGGATTCATACCAGGTGAAGAAGAACTATTTGGGTCAATTAAATTAACCTTGATTTTATAATTTTTAGCTACATTAAGAATTCTTTCAACAGAATCATAATCAGCTGATAAATATGTTAATCCAAAGTTTTTGTAAATATATTTTCCATTTGATTTACCTAAGATCATTTTTTTCATGTAAGCTTTATATAAATCTTCTTTATCTGGATTTGGTGTTAACATATCTAGTGAAAAGTTTTCATTTAAATAAGAATTATCATATGGCAAATTAAGAGTTGCAATACCTGTTTTTAATGCTGTAAATCCCATTTCTTTAGAAATTTCTCTAAAAAAGTATTTTCTATCTAAATCTCTTGCCATCATAGGTTCATATATCATAGTAGTTTTACCAGAACCAGATACACCCACTACTAAAAATGATTCTAATCTTTTGGTTTCTGGAATAATTACATCTTCTCCAGATTCAGTATCTACACAAAGCATAACTTCACATGAGTATTTACCTGTAT
>CALXYR010000059.1 GCA_944393025.1 uncultured Clostridia bacterium
ATGTACCTTGTCCATTTTTATTTATAGAATGTAAAAATTATTCGAGTGATATTAATAATCCAGAACTTGACCAATTAGCGGGTAGATTTAGTACAAAAAGAGGAAGGCTAGGAATATTATCTTGTAGAAAAATTGATAATGAAAAACTTTTTATAAAAGATGTATAGATACTTTTAAAGATGATAATGGACTAATAATACCAATAACAGATAATTATATTATTAAATAGGAAAATAAAGAAAAATAAAAATAGAAAATTAAAGACTTAAGATAATTATATAAAATTATATAATTAAAAAGTTATTGTTGGTATATATATACTTAATATTTAAAATATATAATGACTAACAACCTACAAATTACGGCTCAATGTCAATAGTTGGGGTAGAAAAATGTAAAAAGTTTTCTGCCTCAGTTTTTTTGCTAAAGAAGAGGGTTCCTATTTTAGGACACCCTCATTTGAAAAACTTAGAAAGAAATGACATACAAATCCCCATCTAATTCAAAAAGATGAGGAAATAGTTCTTGCATTCTTTCCAAAGTGGAGAACTCAGCTACATTCTGCATAAAAACAGCTGTATCATCATTATCTTTCCCTTCAACTCCTACCAGATAGTGGTTATCAGAAAGTTTCATTACAAATGTTTTAAACCGGGAGATATTTTCAGAAATATCATCCAATTTGACTTGAAGTCCAGAAACTTCCCAAATAGAAACACTGCTGGAAGTCATAGCTTCATGTAACCGAACATTTTTCTGATACATAGCAATAGTCTCCTTTTAAAAGTTTTAATTTGGTTAGAATATACTAACACAATGTTAATATTATAGCATAAATTATATTATATATCAACAATTTTTTCACTACAAAGTACTATAATAAAAACATTGACATAACAATATAAAAATAATATAATATTTAATGTAAATTTCTAACAATAATGGGAGGAAATAATGGGATTTTTTGATAAATTAAAACAAGGATTGAGTAAAACTAAAAATTCATTTGAAGAAAAAATGAATAATGTTTTTAGTACATTTAGGAAAGTTGATGAAGATTTACTAGAAGAATTAGAAGAAATATTAATTATGTCAGATGTAGGAATTGAAACATCTACAAAAATAATAAATAATTTAAGAGAAAAAATCAAAAAAGAAAAAATAGAGGATGCAGAAGATGTAAAACAAGCGTTAAGAGAAGAAATAAAAGATATATTTGACTCATTAGATAATAGCTTACATCTAGAAACAAATCCATCAGTAATATTAGTTGTAGGAGTAAATGGAGTTGGAAAAACTACATCAATAGGAAAAATAGCAAATAGATTAAAGAAAGATGGAAAGAAAGTAGTAATAGCAGCAGCTGATACATTTAGAGCAGCAGCAGTAGAACAATTGGAAATATGGGCAAATAGAGCTGAAAGTGATATAGTAAAGAAAGAAGAGGGAATAGATCCAGCTTCAGTTGTATTTGATGCTATAAAAGTTGCAAAAGAAAAAAATGCAGATGTACTTATTTGTGATACAGCTGGAAGATTGCATAATAAAAAATATTTGATGGATGAACTTATAAAAATAAAAAAAGTATTAGATAAAGAATTACCAAATGCTTCAAAAGAAATTTTAATGGTATTAGATGCAACAACAGGACAAAATGCTATAAGTCAAGTAAAAGCATTTAAAGAAACTGTAGATATAACAGGGTTAATACTTACAAAATTAGATGGAACAGCAAAAGGTGGAGTAGTTATAGGAATTGCAAATGAAAATAAAATGCCAGTTAAATTTATAGGAATTGGCGAAAAGATAGATGATATGGAAATATTTAATAGTGATGATTTTGTAAAAGCTCTAATATAGGAGGAATAAAAATGAGTGAGAAAAAAAACAATACTTCACAAAATGAATTAAAAAAAGAAATGAAAAATGATACTAATATTAATACAAATCAAACTAAAAAAAGTAGAAAAAGAATGTATGTAGTCTTGATATTTATGTTATTTATAGCAATTATAGGTTACATAATTTTTAGAGGGGAATATTTAGAAATATTAGAAATTGGAGAAGAATATATAAGTATATTTTGGCAAAATGTTAATTACACAGCTATAACTTTTATTATTAACTTTATTTTATTGTTCGCTATTATTTATATAAATAATAATAGAATAAAAAAGGCATTAAAACCATTTTTTGAATCCGAAAAAAAGCAAATGCCAAAATTACCAAATAAATCAATATCCTTTATAATTTCTGTATTAGTAAGTGCAATTACAACAGAAATTATATTAAATCAATATATGTTATTTACAAATGCTACATGGTTTGGAATAAATGATCCAGTTTTTGGAATGGACATAGGTTATTTTATGTTTCAAAAACCATTTATAGAAACTATATTATCATATTTAATATTATTAATTATTGGACTTACAATTTATACAGTGATATATTATATTATAGTTTTTAATATTTGTTTTGATGGAATAGATAGAGAAACATTAAAAAAGAGTAAATTATTAAAACAATTGTTTATAAATATTAAAATATTAGCAATATTATTAGCAGGTTTTGTACTTTTAAAAACACAAAATATAGGTTTTGATAAATTTTTGAATTTACAAGAAGATACAATTTATTCTATATATGGGGCAGGAGTTACTGATATTACAATAAAATTATGGGGTTATAGAATATTACCAATTTTAATAATTATATCTGTATTTATGGCAATAAGGGCATTTAATAATGGAAAAACTAAAAAAGTTATAGGTTGGATATTAGTTGTTCCAATATATTTAATTATATTATTAATAGTAATGGCAGTATTTCAAGTTATATTTATAACACCAAATGAATTAGATAATGAAAAACAAAATATTCAAACTAATATAGATTTTACTAAAAAAGCTTATGGAATAAATTCACAAATATATACAATAGAAAATGGTGGAGAAACAATAACAAATAATAATCTTTCAGAATTGACAAATACAATAGAAAATATAGTAATTGTTGATAAAGAAACATTACTTAAAGATTTAAATACTATTCAAACAGAAAAAGGTTATTATACTTATGAAACAGCTAATATAGTAAACTATATGATAGATGGAAAGCAAAAACTAATATATGTTTCTCCTAGAGAGATTTCAAGTAAAAATGGAACATACAATAACCAAACATATGAATATACACATGGATATGGAGTAGTAATATCATCTGCTACCAGCATAGACAAAAATGGAAATATAGTAAAATTGCAAAAAGGGTTTAATGAAAAAGAATTAATAGATATTTTAGAACCAAGGATTTATTTTGGTTTACAAACTAATAATAACATTGTAACGAATAGTAAAAATAGAAAAGAATTTGATTATCCTGTTTCCACTACTACAAATGCAGAGAATATATATGATGGACCAGCTGGATTAAATTTGAATTTTATTGATAGATTTATATTAGGAATAAAAGAGGGAGATTTAAATTTAGCTTTTTCAGCTAATGTGAATAGTAATAGTAAAATATTAACAAATAGAAATATAATAGAAAGAGCAAAAACAATAATGCCATATTTGTTATATGATGAAAATCCATATATGGTTATTAATGATAATGGAGAACTTATATGGGTAATTGATGCATATACAACTTCTAATAATTATCCATATTCACAAAAAACAATATTACAATTAGATACATTAAATAAATTAGAATTAAATTATATAAGAAATTCAATAAAGGTATTAGTAAATTCATATACTGGAGAAATAAAATTTTATATAACAGATAAAACAGATCCAATAGCTATTGCTTACGAAAAAATATATTCAGATTTATTTACTAAAGAAGATATTTCTACTGATATAAGTAGTCAATTCATTTATCCAGAATTTTTATATAGTATACAGGCAAATATAATACAAAGATATCATGACATTCAACCAGATGTTTTGTATAGAGGAGACGATGTATGGGATGTAGCAACACATAATACTGGAAAAATTTCTACTAAAGTGGGAATTGACATAAATCCTTATTACACAATGGTAGACACAATAGATTCTGAAAATGGAAAATTAGGGTTAGTATTACCATTTACTCCTTATGAAAAACAAAATATAACTTCATATATAGTAGGAACTTATGAAAACGGAGAACCAAATCTTTCTATATACAAATTTGCTACAGATAGTAATATTTTAGGACCTATGCAATTAGATACACAAATAGAACAAGATGAAGAAATATCTAAAGAATTAGAGTCTTTAAATGTTACAGGAACTAAAATTACTAAAAACATGATAATAGTGCCACTAGATAATACTCTTTTATATGTAGAACCTGTATATCAAGAATACATAAATGAAGAAGATTCAGTACCAACACTAAAAAAAGTAATAGTAGCATCTGGAAATAAATTAGCAATAGGAGATAATTTAAGTGAAGCTTTAAAGAAATTAGTATCTCAATATGCAGTAGATATAGAAGTTGAAAATACAGATAGTGTAGAAGATTTAATTACAGCTATAATAAAAGCAAATGGGAATTTAAAAGAGTCTACTTCAAATGCAAATTTTGAAATGATGGGAAAAGATATTCAAAAATTGCAAAGTTTGATTGATAAATTAGATAAAATTGTAAAAGAAGAAAAAGAAGAGAAAGAGGAAGAAAATTTAACTAATGAAATTGTAAATGAAACTGAAAATTATATAAATAGTGTGATAAATTAATCGATCTAAGAACAAGAAGGGAAGGATTTTAATGAAAATTACAAATGTTGAAGCATTAAAGAGAATTTCAATTGAAGTAAGAAAAGGAATTATAGAAGCTATATATAGTGCAAAATCTGGACATCCAGGAGGAGCATTATCTTGTGCAGATATATTAACAGTATTATATTTTAATCAAATGAATATAGATGAAAACAAACCAAATGACCTAAATAGAGATAGATTAGTTTTATCAAAAGGTCATGCATCTGCAGCATTATATAGTGTACTTGCTCAAAAAGGATATTTTAGTAAAGAAGAGCTAAAAACATTTAGAAAATTAAAGAGTTCATTACAAGGACATCCAGACATGAAAAAACTTCCAGGAGTAGATATGACAACAGGTTCATTAGGACAAGGTTTATCAGCTTGTGTAGGAATGGCTATTGCATCAAAATTAAATAAAGCAGGATGTAAGATTTATTGCATTTTAGGGGATGGAGAAATAGAAGAAGGACAAGTTTGGGAAGCTGTAATGTCAGCAAGTAAAAACAATTTAGATAATTTATGTGTTATATTGGACAATAATAATTTACAAATAGATGGAACAATAGAAGAAGTAGGTGGAATGAACAATATAACAGAAAAATTTTTAAGTTTTGGATTTAATGTACTAAATATAGATGGACATAATATAGAAAGTATAATAGATGCAATAACAACTGCAAAACAAACAAAAGGAAAACCTACAATTATTATTGCAAAAACTGTAAAAGGTAAAGGAATATCTTTTATGGAAAATAAAGCTTCATGGCATGGAAAAGCACCTAGTGAAGAAGAGTATAACAAAGCAATAGAAGAATTAGATAAAGCAATGTTAGAAATAATGTAGGAGGTAACTTATGAAAGAAAATATAAAAATAGCTACTAGACAGAGCTATGGAGAAGAATTAGCTAAATTAGGAGAAGAAAATAAAGATATAGTAGTATTAGATGCAGATTTATCAACAGCAACTAAAACAGAAATTTTTGCTAAAAAATTTCCGGATAGATTTATAAATGTAGGAATTGCAGAACAAAATCTTATGGGAATTGCAGCAGGACTTTCTAGCTTTGGAAAAATACCATATGCAAGTACTTTTGCAGTATTTGCAACTGGTAGAGCTTATGAACAAATAAGAAACAGTATTGCATATCCAAATTTAAATGTAAAAATATGTGCTACTCATGCAGGAATAACTGTTGGAGAAGATGGCGCAACACACCAAATGTTAGAAGATTTAAGTCTTATGAGAGGATTGCCAAATATGACAGTGATATGTACTTCAGATGATACACAGACTAAATGGGCAGTAAGAGAAATATCAAAAATAGATGGACCTGTATATTTGCGTTTATGCAGAATGGCAACACCAGTAATATACGATATAACAGAAAAATTTGAAATAGGTAAAGCAGTTCAAATAGGAGAAGGAACAGATGCAACTATTATAGCAACAGGAGTAACTGTATCTGAAGCCATAAAAGCTCAACAAATATTAAAATCTAAAGATATAGATATTAGAGTAATAGACATGCATACAATAAAGCCAATAGATAAAAACATTATTATAAAATGTGCTAAAGAAACTAAAAGAATCATTACAGTTGAAGATCATAGTATAATTGGTGGATTAGGAAGTGCAGTATGTGAGGTACTATCTGAAGAATATCCTACAAAAGTTGAAAGAATGGGAATATTAGACTCTTTCGGAATGAGTGGAAAAGCAGAAGAATTGATGCAATATTATAAAATAGATTATAATGCTATTGTAAATAAAGTTTTATGCTAATAGTGATACTAATATCAGATGACTAGTGCATAATGATACTATTGGGATATTTTTACAATAATATAATAAAAAAAGGAAAAAAGAGATATTTTAAGTAAAAACAACATAAATTATTTTTAAAGAAAAATTTATGTTGTTTTTTGTATGAAAAAGTATTGCAAATATTTATTTTTATTGTTATGATATAGGAGTAAATATTAGGATTTAAAATGTAAATTATAAAACGATTTTCTTAAAAACTTATATAATGCTAAAAAGGAGAAGAAAATGATTGAATTTAGAAATGTTAATAAGAAATATGATACAGGTACAGAAGCAGTTCATAATGCAAATTTTAAAATAGATAAAGGAGAATTTGCATTTTTAGTAGGAAGTTCGGGCTCAGGAAAATCTACATTGATTAAATTAATATTAAAAGAAGAAGAACCTACTTCAGGTCACATCATAATTAATGGAAAAGATACAACTTTTTTAAAACCAAAAAGAGTACCATTTTTAAGAAGAAGTATGGGTGTGGTGTTTCAAGATTTCAGACTATTACCAGATAGAACAGTTTATGATAATGTTGCCTATGCAATGTATATAGTAAGATCAACTCCAAAGCATATTAGAAGACAAGTACCTATGGTTTTATCTTTAGTAGGTTTAAGTGATAAGGCTAAAGTATATCCAAATGAATTATCTGGTGGAGAACAACAAAGAGTAGCTTTAGCAAGAGCACTAGTTAATAACCCATCTATGATAATTGCAGATGAGCCTACAGGAAA
>CALXYR010000060.1 GCA_944393025.1 uncultured Clostridia bacterium
ATTATTAAATATTTAGATTTAAAAAAACCAATATATACCAAGACAACAAACTATGGACATTTTGGTAAAAAAGATTTACCTTGGGAAAAAGTAATAAAGATATAATATCTAAAAGGAATTTACAGCAAATTGCTTTAAAATATGTTATTGTAAATTATAATAAAATAATATTTTATATATTAAATAAAAATACTCAATAAAAATATAGAGTATTTTTATTTTTTGTGATATATTAATTATAAAAAGTAAAAGATACATAGAAAGGAAAAATAAAAATGGAAACTTTAAAAGATATTATAAATATTGGCACAAGCAATAATAATTTATGTTTATTTGAAGGACAATATAATTTAAAAAATGGTATGAGTTACAACTCATATATTATAAAAGATGAAAAAACTGTAATATTAGATACTATAGATAAAGAAGTAACAGATATATGGTTAAAAAATTTGCAAGAAACACTTAAAGAAAAAGAACCAGATTACTTAATAGTATCACATATGGAACCAGATCATGCATATAATATAGGTACTTTAATTAAAAGGTATCCAAATATGAAAATAGTAGGAAATATGTTTACATTTAATATACTATCAGCTTTTTTAGGAGAAGAAGATATATCTGCTAGAAAAGTTATAGTAAAAGAAGGAGATATTTTAGACATAGGTATACACAAATTACAATTCTTTATGGCACCTATGGTACATTGGCCAGAAGTTATGGTTACTTATGAACAAACAGAAAAAATATTATTTTCAGCAGATGCATTTGGAAAATTTGGTTCATTAGATACAAAAGACAATTGGCTAGATGAAGCAAGACGATATTATATAGGAATAGTCGGAAAATATGGTATGCAAGTACAAGCATTGCTAACAAAAGTTTCAAATTTGGATATTAAGATTATATGTCCACTACATGGACCAACACTAACAGAAAATTTAGAATACTATATAGATAAATATAATATATGGAGTAGTTATGAGCCAGAAGAAGATGGCGTATTAATTGCATGTAGCTCAATCTATGGTAATACATTAGAAGCAGCTAAAAAGTTGGAAAAAATACTAAAAGAAAAAGGAATAAATGTGTTATTAACAGACCTTACAAGAGATGATTGGGCGGAATCAGTAGCTAATGCATTTAGATTTTCTAAATTAGTTCTTGCATCTTCTAGCTATAATGCTGGTCTATTTCCATCAATGGAACAATTTTTAATTCATTTAAAAGATAGAAATTATCAAAAAAGAAAAGTTGGAATTATTGAAAATGGCTCATGGGCACCATCTGCTGGAAAATGTATGAAAAATATCTTAAAAGAAATGAAAGAAATAGAAATAATTGATCCTTTAGTAAGTATTAAATCAAAATTGAATAAAGATAGTATGGAAAAACTAAAAGAATTAGCAGATAACATATAAAACAAAATATATTGGAGGATTTTCTTCCAATTTTTCCTTTTATTTTACAACATATAAGTATATATGGTATAATATACAAGGAAAATATAAAGCAAAAAAACATTTAAAATTATTAATTTAGATGGTAATGAGAAGGGAAGGTAAAAATGAAAATATTAGCAATAGGAGATATTGTTGGAGAAAGTGGATTAAGTAAATTAAAAGAAATATTGCCTAAAGTAATAGAAAATGAAAATATAGATTTTACAATTGTAAATGCAGAAAATACATCAAGTGGAATGGGACTTACGATAAAAGATTTTAATACATTATTGAAAATGAAGATAAATACAATAACAATGGGTAATCATACATGGGGAAAAAAAGATATTTTTACATTTATTGAGAATCCAAAAATTATTAGACCGGCAAATTATTCTAAAGGTTTACCAGGTAAAGGCTATAATATATATGAATGTAAAGGAAAAAAAATTGCAGTTATTAATTTAATAGGAAGAACAGATATGAATGTATTATCAGAAAATCCATTTTTAGTAGCTGATGAGTTAGTAAATAAATTAAATAAAGAAGCAGATATAATTATAATTGATTTTCATGCTGAAGCAACAGCAGAAAAAATTGCAATGAAACATTATTTAGATGGAAAAGTAAACATTATTTTTGGTACTCATACACATGTACAAACAGCTGATGAGGAAATAACAGACAAAGGAACTGGTTATATAACAGATTTAGGAATGACAGGACCTAAAAACTCTGTAATAGGAATGGATGTATCTGTATCTATAAAAAGATTTTTAACCTCACTTCCAGAAAGATATAAATTAGCAGAAGGAGAATCAATATTTAATGGGTGTATTTTTGAAATTGATGAGACTAATTGTAAAACCATAAAAGTATATAGAATAAATTATAATTAAGTGTCAAAATATGTCGAAAGCACACGATGACTTTTTCCTTTTTTTTCCAAAAACCTATAGACAATTTCCAGAAATTGTAATATAAATATATTCGTTGATTAAAACAAATAAAAAAATATAGGAGGCAAAAATGGAAATTTTAAAAATCTCATCAAAATCAAATCCAAATTCAGTAGCAGGAGCTATCGCAGGTTTGGTAAAGGAATCTAACAAAGCAGAAATGCAAGCAATAGGAGCAGGAGCACTTAATCAAGCTGTAAAAGCTGTAGCAATAGCAAGAGGATTTGTAGCACCAGCGGGAGTAGATTTAGTTTGTATACCTGCATTTGCAGAAGTAGAAGTGGAAGGAGAAGATAGAACAGGTATAAAACTTATAGTAGAGTCTAGAAAATAATTAATTTTATTATATATTAAGGGGGCACATAAAATAAATGTGGTCCTTTTTAATTGTATGTAAAAGACTATATATCAAATTGTTGAAATGGTAATTATATGTATATTTTTTTATAATTTTTTGTTCTTTGTTGTCGCAACCAATTATTATGCAAATAAAAATGTATTTTTATTTGCATAGAAATAGGAAGGTTGCTTCACTCGCACTCGCATAAATGCTCGTTTAATCGCTACGCGAACTGCAAAATTATAAAAAAAATATACATATAATTACCAGTGTATAACAAACTTTAATTAGAAACTAGTTGAAAAAAACACTAAAATATTATATAGTTATTACTGTAAAAAATATATACTAAAAAGTGGAGGAAATATGAAATTCAATGTAATTAAGTATTTGTTTATATTATTTGCAATAGGTATAATAGCATTTGCAGTTTATAAAATGAATTTTGAGAAAAAAGATGAAATTGCTATAAATGAAGTAAATAATAACCAACTAGCAAGTAATGAAGAGTCTATTTTAAATATTGGTATTTCAGATTTTGATAACATTAATCCTCTTATAACTAAAAATAAAGACATTATCAGCTTATCTACTATTTTATATGAACCATTACTAAAATTAAATGAGAATTACGAAATAGAATTATGCTTAGCAGAAGAATGGTCTAAAACAGATAATAGAGTTTATTTAGTAAAATTAAAAGATAATTTAAAATGGGAAGATGGAAGTAATGTAACAGGAACAGATGTAAAATATACTATAGAGCAATTAAAAAAAGGTAAATCAATATATTCAGATAATGTTAAAAACATAGATACTGTGGAAATAATAGAAACTAATACAGTAAGAATAAATTTAAAAGAGGAAGAACCATTTTTTGAATATAATTTAATTTTTCCTATTGTTTCAAATTCACAATTTAAAGATGAAGATTTTTATAAATCTAGATTAGCTCCAAAAGCTACGGGCATGTTTAAGGTAACAAAAGCTACAGAAGATTATATGGAGCTTGAAAAAAATGAAAATTGGAGAGAGAAAGATAAAATAGAAATAAAAATTAGTAAAGTTATTATTAATTTTTTTGGTACAATAGGAGATGCATACAATAGTTTAAAAATAGGAAATATAGATTTAGTATGTACTTCTAATGCAAATGCTCAAGATTATATAGGTACTATAGGTTTTATAAATAAAGAATATAAAGGTAGAGAACTAGATTTTATAAGTATAAATTGTAATTCAGGAGTATTGGCTAATAAAGAAGTAAGACAAGCAATAAATTATGCTATAGATAAAAATAAAATAAATTCATCAGTATTTAGTAATAATTATTATGTTTCTTCATTTCCAATAGATTATGGAAGCTATTTATATAACAAAGAGAGCACTTCTAATTATTCTCAAGAAAAAGCAAAAGAAGTTTTAATTAATGCTGGATGGGAATACAAATATGGTTATTGGAGAAAAACACAAGATTATACAACACAATATTTAAATATAGATTTAGTTGTAGATAATAGTGATAAAACAAGAGTAAAGGTAGCAGAGCTAATAGAAGAACAACTAGAAAATATAGGAATAAATGTTTATCTATATAAAGTATCAAATTCATCATATAAGAATTATTTAGAAAATAAAAATTATGATATGATTATTACAGGAGTAAATAATGGGTACAGCCCAGATTTAACTTATTTTTTAGGTGAAAATAATATAGCAAATTATAAAAATGAAGAAATAACTACTATATTAAGTGATATAAAAAATATTTCTGACAAGCAATTATTAATAGAAAAATATAACAGAATAATAGAAATATATGAAGATGAAGTTCCATATATATGCTTATATAGAAATAAAGAAAAATTAATATATAATATAAGATTAACAGGAGATGTTAATCCTAACAATTATAGTGCATACCATAATTTTGAAAATTGGTATAGACAGTAAGTTATAAAATAAATAATAAAATTTAAAAATAAGTATTGACAAATATAAAAAATGAGATATAATACAAACAGTTGTTTATAAGGAGGAAAAATAAATGAGTAATCAAAACCCAGAAAAAATGAGAGCATTAGAGGCAGCACTAGGACAAATAGAAAAACAATTTGGTAAAGGTTCAGTTATGAAATTAGGAGATTTTGGTGCAATGGAGGTTGAAGCAATACCAACAGGTGCACTAAGCTTAGATATAGCTTTAGGAATAGGAGGTATTCCTAGAGGAAGAATAGTAGAAATATATGGTCCAGAATCATCTGGTAAAACTACACTTGCGTTACATATGATTGCAGAAGCCCAAAAATTAGGAGGAGAAGCAGCTTTTATAGATGCAGAACATGCATTAGACCCTGTATATTCAAAACACTTAGGTGTAGATATAGATAATTTAATAGTTTCTCAACCAGATACAGGTGAACAAGCATTAGAAATTACTGAAGCACTAGTAAGAAGTGGCGCAATAGACATAATTGTTGTAGACTCTGTTGCAGCATTAGTTCCAAAAGCAGAAATTGATGGAGATATGGGAGATGCACATGTTGGTTTACAAGCAAGACTTATGTCACAAGCTTTAAGAAAATTAGCAGGTGTTATAAATAAATCAAAAGCAGTAGTTATATTTATTAACCAATTAAGAGAAAAAGTAGGAGTAATGTTTGGAAATCCAGAAACTACAGCAGGTGGTAGAGCATTAAAATATTATGCATCTGTAAGATTAGATATTAGAAAAATAGAAAATATTAAACAAGAAGGAGAAGTAGTAGGAAATAGAGCTAGAGTAAAAGTTGTAAAAAATAAAGTAGCTCCACCATTTAGAGAAGCTGAATTTGACATAGTATATGGAAAAGGTATTTCAAAAGAAGGAAATATTTTAGATATAGCTGTAAACTTAGACATAATAGAAAAAGCTGGATCTTGGTTTAGCTATAATGGAGAAAGAATTGGACAAGGAAGAGAGAATGTAAAAAAATATTTAATAGATAATCCAGAAGTAGCTAATGAAGTTGAACAAAAAATTAGAGATAATTTTAATGCAGCTTTTGAAAAGAGTTTAGGTGAAGAAGAAATAGATGAAGAACAAGAAAAAGAGCCAGAGGAATAATTAATGTTTACTAACCATGTAGCTATTATTAAGGAGAAAACTATATGTATACAATAGAGGATTTTGACAAATTAAAAACAAAAGTATTAAAATATATAATGTACAAAAAAAGAACAGAACAAGAAATAAAAAGAAAATTTTCAGAAGAAGATAATGAGCTATTAGAAGATGTAATAGAACATTTAAAAGAAATTGGTTATATTAATGACAACAATTATGTTGAAAGAGCAGTAGCAGAATATATAAATTTAAATAATTTATCTTTAAAAGAATTAAAATATAAATTACAAGCAAAAGGAATAAATGTAGAAGTTATAGAGGAATATATATATAATCATGAAGAAGAACTAGAAGAGTATGAAATAAATTCTGCTAAAAATATTATAATAAAAAAGCAAAATAGTATGGAAGAGCAGAATATATTACAATATTTATTAAAAAAAGGCTATAAAATGGATTTAATAAGACAAGCTATTGAAATTATTTCTAATTCTTAATAAAATTATTATAATTAGAACAAAGTGATATAAATGTAAAATTAAAAGGTGGAGTAAAATGCAAAATATATTAGCACTAGAAACAAATAAATATAAAGTAAAGCTAGAGAACTTTGAAGGTCCTCTAGATTTACTTTGCCATTTGATAGACAAGAATAAAATGGATATTTATGATATAAATTTAGGTGAAATTACAGATCAATATATAGAATATATTAATCAAATGGAAAAAATGAATTTAGAAATAACAAGTGAATTCTTAGTTATGGCGTCTACTTTACTATATTTAAAATCAAAGAATTTATTACCTAATCAAGTAGAAGAAGAAAAAGAATTAACTGAAGACGAAATATTGCAAAGAATAATAGAATATAAAAAATATAAAGAAATAACTAAAAAATTAAGAGAAATGTATGAAAATGGAGGCAAGAATCTTTTTAAACTTCCAGAAGAAATAGAGCTTCCAAAACAAAAATTGGAAAAAGAATATAAAAAAGAAGATTTAGCATTAATATATTCCAATATAATAGAAAAGAGTAGTACAAGATTAAATAAAAATGCAAAAAATATTGAAAAAATTGCTATTACAGAAACATATACTGTTGCAGATAAAGTAAAGACAATGTTTAAAGCATTACTACATAATAAAAGTTTTGTATTTAATAATTTATTTTCAAAGCAAAAATGTTCTAATAATGAAATTGTGACTGCATTTACAGGATTATTAGAACTTTCAAGAAGAAGTAAAGTATTAACTACCCAAGAAGAACTTTTTGGAAATATAACTGTAGAAAAAAATAATAAGAAAAAATGTGTTTAAAAAAGAAAA
>CALXYR010000061.1 GCA_944393025.1 uncultured Clostridia bacterium
CAATGAAATTCCTGTGTTTGGTATTGAATTAGTTACAACTGCTATATTTAAAGCCACTTGAATTAAAACCAAAGTGGTAATACCTGTAGCTAATAAACTTCCAAACATATCTTCTGCTTTCATAGCTATTAGTATTCCTCTCCATATAAATAGTGCAAATAAAAGAATAACTACTACACATCCAATAAATCCTAGTTCTTCTGCCAAAATTGCAAATATAAAGTCATTTTGTGGTTCTGATACATATAAATATTTTTGTTTGCTTTCTCCTAATCCAACACCAAATACACCACCTGATCCTATTGCATATAATCCTTGAATAGTTTGCCATCCTAATCCTGTTGCATCTTGCCATGGATCCATAAAGTTTAATATTCTTCCAAATCTAAAACTTAAATCTGCTGCTTTATCTCCAGCTGTTGATAAATATACTGCAAGTGCTGTACCACCTAGTCCTCCAACTGTAACTCCAGATACTATAAAATAAAATAGTCTACATCCTGCTACTATCATCATTACAAATGTTATTACTGTCATAACTATACCAACACTCAAGTGATTTTGTATAAATAAAGCAATAGCTACTGGTATCATTAAATAAATCAATGGCTTAATAAAACCTTCTTTTAAATCTCTTAATTTATCTTTATAATCTGATAAATATCCAGCAAAAAATATTATTAATCCAACTTTAGTTATTTCTGATGGTTGAAATCTAATAAATCCTAAATCTATCCATCTTGTTGCTCCTGATGCAGAAGATCCTATTTTGGGTATTAAAACAAGTAGTAATATTCCTACTGAAAACCAATAAATTAACCAATAAAATCTTTTGTATATATGATAATCAACTCTTGATGCAATCCACATTACTACTAATCCTAAAACTGCAAATTGTAACTGACTAATTAAATATGTATAACTATTTCCAGTTTCAGCTAATGCAGAAGGTGCACTAGCTGATAAAACCATAACTATTCCAAATGCTAATAAAATTACTATTATTATTATCAAAACAAAATCTACTTGCTTCCTTTTTTCTCGGTTTTGGCTCTTGACTTTATTTTGCATTATTTATATCAATCCTTTCTTAAGTGTAATATTAATATTGGTATTATATTATACATAAACCAATTATACAAAATAGTAAGGTAATTATGCTAAATACTGATACTATTTTATTCTCCTTCCAACCTGATAATTCAAAGTGATGATGTATTGGTGTCATTTTAAACACTCTATTTCCAGTTTTCTTAAAATAAGCAACCTGTATCATTACAGATACTGTTTCTATTATTGGTATTATAGCTATAATCAATAATAATAATGGCATTTTTAAATATAATGCAATACCTGCTATTGCTCCACCTAACATAAGTGATCCTGTATCTCCCATCATAACTTTAGCTGGATTTAAGTTAAATAATAAAAATCCTAAACATGCTCCTATTAATATAGTTCCTACTGCTGTTACTTCTTTTATTCCTAATAAAATAGATATTACAGTTAAACATGTAATTATTATTGTTGTAACACTAGTAGATAATCCATCTATTCCATCTGTTAAATTAATTGCATTTGTTGTTGCAAGCATTACTAATACTGCAAATGGTATGTATAACCATATTGGAAGAATCAAATATTCTTTTATAAATGGTATATATATTTGTGTACCCATATTAAGTACTTTTACAAGTACTATTGTATAGGCTACTGACACAACTAATAATCCTAACATTTTTGCCCTTGGGCTTAATCCTTTTGTATTTTTTAATATTAATTTTTTAAAATCATCTATAAAACCAATTAATCCAAATCCTACTGAAACACCTATTAATGGTAAAATAGCATTAGCTATTTTAGGTTGATCTTTTGCAAAATCCATGTATAAAAATCCACCTACTGCTATTAGTACCAAAATCATTATTATTCCACCCATAGTTGGTGTTCCCTGCTTTTTCAAGTGTGATTGTGGACCTTCTTCTCTTTCAATTTGACCGACTTTTAGCTTTCTTAAAATTGGTACTATAATTAAAGATAATATTACACTTGCTAAAAAGGATAATAGTAATATTTTGTTTTGATATTGCATATATTTTCCTCCTTTGTCTTTATTTATTTTATTTCTTTTTATTTTCTACCATTTCATCTATTATTTTATTTACTATTAGGTTTTCATCAAATGGATATCTTTTTTTATTTATCTCTTGATATTGTTCATGACCTTTTCCTGCAAGAACAATTATATCTTTTTTGTTTGCCATGCTTATTGCTTTTTTTATTGCCTCTACTCTATCTACAATACATTCATATTTTCCATTTGTCTTTTTTGTTCCTTTTTCTATGTCCATTATTATATCTTCTGGTTTTTCAGTTCTAGGATTATCTGATGTAATAATTGTATAATCTGCTACTCTTCCTGAAGCCTCTCCCATCATTGGTCTTTTATTTTTATCTCTATCTCCACCACATCCAAATACTGAAATTACTCTACCTTTTGTATATATTTTTACAGATGATAATATTTTTTCTAAACTTTCTGGTGTATGTGCATAATCAATCATTATTGTTAAACCTAATTTATTTTCTACAAGTTCACTTCTTCCTGGTACTCTTATATTTTCTAATGCTTCTTTTATATTTTCACTTTTGCATCCAAATTGCATAGATACAAATATTGCAGCTAATGAATTATATACACTAAATCTTCCTGGTATAGATACTTTTACCCTTTCGTTCTTATCTCCTAATTTTACTTTAAAATCTACATACTGATTTGTTACAGTAATATCTTTTGCTAATAAATCACAATGATTATCTATTCCATATGTTGAAAATTGACATTCTGGTACAAGTTTTGGAATTGTTATAGAATATACATCATCTGCATTTATAAATCCTTTTTTGCACATTTTAAACAATTTTACTTTTGAACTAAAATACTCTTCCATATCTTGATGCTCTTTGCTACTAATATGATCTTCTGCTAAATTTGTAAATACTCCTATATCAAAATCACATCCTGCCACTCTTTCTAATTTTAAGCTTTGTGATGATACTTCCATTACAACTGCTTCGCATTTTTCTTCTAGCATTTTACTAAATATTTCTTGTAATTTCAAACTTTCTGGTGTTGTATTTTCGTTATCTGCAATCTTCTTATCTCCTACATATGAAGCTACAGTTCCTATTAAGCCTACTTTTATTCCCTGTTTTTGCAATATGTCTCTTATCATGTATGTAGTAGTTGTTTTTCCCTTAGTTCCTGTAACCCCTATTAATTTCATTTTCTTTGAAGGATTTTTATAAAAATTGCATGCTACTATTGCTAAAGCATATCTTGTATCCTTTGTTAAAACTAAAACTATATCTTCTGGAAATTCTTTTATTTTATTTTTATCAAATTCATTTTCTTGAGCTAATATTACTTTTGCACCATTTTTTATTGCATCCATAATATGTTCATGTCCATTTGTTTCAAAGCCTTTTATTGCTACAAACATATCATTTTCTTCTACATCTTTAGAATTATTTTTAATATTTTTAACATTTATATCTATATTGCCTTTTACCTTTAAATCTTCTAATCCTAATAGAATACTTTTTAAATCCATTCTATAAATTCCCCTTTCTCAATTTTATAATATGCCGTTTACATTATATAACTAATTTTTTTTTTTGTATATAGTTTAACATTTTTTTCTTACTTATTTTTAATATTCTACAATTATATTTGTATTTTCATATACTTTTATACCATCTTTTGGTATTTGATTTGTTATTATTTTTTCTGAAACATCATCTTCATTAATATTTTCATACTTTATTCCTAATTTCATTTCTTTTAATTTCTCTTTTGCTTCTGAAATAGTCATACCTATTAAATTTGGAGTTTCTACTTCTTTTCTTATATCTTCTTGTTTAATATTATCTTCTTGTATTTCTAAATATGGAAGTACCTCTCCTAAAACTTGTGAACCTATTGGTGCTGCTACCCCTCCTCCTTGGTGTCCCCCCTCACCTGTAGGATTATATAAAGTTATTAAAACAACTACTTGTGGATCTGATATTGGAGCTACTCCAATAAATGATGTTACATATTTTCCTGTATTAACACCATCTTCTGATGTTCCAGTTTTTCCCCCTACTAAATAACCCTGAACTTGTGCATTTTTTCCTGTTCCTTCTGCCACAACTGTTCCCATCATACTCAAAACATCACTAGCAGTTTCTTTTGAAATTACATTTTTTATTTCTTCTATTGGTATTTCTCTAACCTCTCCAGTTTGACTATCTATTATTTCTTTTACAATACGAGGTTTAACATATGTACCATTATTTGCTATTGTGCTTACTGCAGTTATCATTTGCAAAGGTGTTATTTCAAATCTCTGACCGAAAGAAATAGTTGCAAGTTCAATAGGTCCTACTTTTTCTTCTTTTAAAAATATGCTACTTGCTTCTCCTGGAAGATCTATTCCTGTTTTTCTTAATAGACCAAATTTTTCAAGATAATCATAATATTTACTAACACCTATTTGCTGTCCTAATCCTATAAATACAGGATTGCATGAATTCATAAGTGCTTGCCTTAAACTTTCTGGTCCATGAGGATTATAGTATCTCCAACAACTAATTCTAACACCAGCAATTGTTATTCCCCCAGTACAACAAAACTCACCTTCTTTATCTGTTGTAGTTATTCCTTCTTCTAATGCAGCTGATGCTGTAATTAGCTTAAATGTTGAACCTGGTTCATAAGTATCTGCTACTGCTTTGTTTCTCCATACTTTTTGCATTTCTTTTATCTGTTCAGTTTCAGATAAATTATTCCAATTTGGTTTTAATTCATCAATTATTGTTTCATAAGGAGTATTTAAATTGTAATCTGGATAACCAGCCATTGCTAAAATATCTCCAGTTTTCGGATTCATTACTATTATATTTCCACCATCTGTACATTTATTGTCTATACATGCTTCTTTTAAATATTTTTCTGCTATTCCTTGTATTGTCGCGTCTATACTTAATACTAAACTATTTCCATCTATTGCTGAAATATATTCTTCTCCTTCACCTTCTATTTCTCCTCCATTTGCATCTGTCACTTTTGTTATTTTTCCTTTTTCTCCTTGAAGTTCTTCTTCATAAATTGCTTCAATTCCATCTAATCCTTGATTATCATAGCCACAGAATCCAATTACTTGTGATGCTAAACTGTTATATGGATAATATCTTTTAGTATCTTCATCAATATTTATTCCAATTTCTATATTATTATCGCTCATCCAAATTCTCAATTCATCAGATTTATCTTTTTCTACTCTTTTAGCTATTGTTTCAATTGAACTATTTTTACTTACTTTTTTTAAAACCTTTTCATATTCCAAATTAAAAATATTTGCTAGAGCTCTTGCAACTTTTTCTTTATTTTCTTTTGCTATATTATTTGGATTTACAGTTATTGTATTTACAGTACTACTTACTGCTAATATATTTTTACCAGTTGCATCATATATTGTTCCTCTTTTAGGGCTTATGGCTCTATCCATACTCTGCTGTATTAATGCCATTTGGCTTAATTTATCTCCATCAATAAATTGAATCCATGCTATTCTTATTACAAATAATAATGAACCTATAATTGAAAAAGTTAATAAAATTAATAATCTTTTTCTTCTACTTTTATCACTATTCTTTTTTTCTATTTTATTTTTTTCCTGCTTAATTTCTTTTTCATATTTTTTATTTTTTCTATTTTTTATTTTCTTTTTTATTTTTTCTAAAGTTTCTCCTTTTGCTTTTTTTTCATTTAATAATATTTTTTGTCTTGGTGTTATCTTTTTCTTATATTTTCTCATGATTTTGTCCTTTCATAAAATAATTATATTAATTAATTTTATGAAAGAAAATAAAAAAAAGACTAAAATATATATATAATATTTCAGTCTTTATTTTCCAAAAATAAAATCTACTAATTCTTCAAACCAATTTTTTTCTTCTTCTAAAACCACTTCTTCACTTGCAGTTTCTATATAATCTTCTTTATCTAAACTAACATATATTTTTTGGCTATTATCTAATTTTTGCATTCCTAATTTTTGTTCTGCCATTTTTTCAATATTAGATAAATTCAAACTATTCTCTAAATTAACTTTTAATTGTTCATTTTCTTTTTCTATAGCTGCTAAATTAGATTTTAATTTTTCATTTGCATTAAAATTTTCATTTATTAAAGAGTTTCTATAACCTATAACAAGTAAACTAGCAAATATTAAACATATATATGTTATTATTTTTATTTGGCTTTTAATTTGTTTTTTAGTATTAATACTTTTTTGTTTTTTACTAATTGATGAAGACTTTTTTTGATATTGTCTTTTTATTGGTTTATATTCTGTTTCTACTTTACGGGGGCTAGTTTCATATTGGTATTTATTATACCTATAATATGCCATAAGTTATTTTCACCTCTTTTACTCAATACTTTTACTCTTTTGTTAATTTTTCAAATATTCTTAATTTAGCACTTTTACTTCTACTATTTTCTGTTTGTTCTTCTAAATTTGGCAATATTGGTTTTTTAGTTAAAATTTTTCCATATGATTTATAATTACATACACAATAAGGTAAATCTTTTGGGCATGTACATCTTCCTTCTGCTTCTATAAAAGCTTCTTTTACAATTCTATCTTCTAAAGAATGAAATGTAATTACAGCTAATCTTCCTTTTTCTTTTAATAATTTTATTGAATTTAATACAGTATTATATAATGGTTCTAATTCGTTATTAACTTCAATTCTAATAGCTTGAAATGTTCTTTTAGCCGGATGTCCATCATTTTGCTTTGATTTTGGAATTGAATTTTTAATAATTTCTACTAATTGTTCTGTAGTTTCTATTTTTTTATTTATTCTTTGTTTACAAATATTTTTAGCAATTAACTTAGAAAATTTTTCTTCACCATATTTATATATAAT
>CALXYR010000062.1 GCA_944393025.1 uncultured Clostridia bacterium
TTATATTTTTCTTAAGTAGATTCAATATACTACAATTTTTTTATAATAGTTTGTTTCACATCATTGACACATATACATATTTTCTAATTTTTTTCTATTATTTTTGTTGACTTTTTACAAAAAAAGTGTTAATATATTTATTGCATTGAAAATTTGGGTCAGTAGCTCAGCTGGATAGAGCAATGCCCTTCTAAGGCATGGGTCGGGGGTTCGAATCCCTCCTGGCTCACCATAATTTAAAATATATGAAAAAGACAGGAATTTCTCCTGTCTTTTATAGTTTAATTAGATTAAAGTTATTAATTAATATAAAAAGATTTATACCCTCTATATGCTTCATATAAATCAAATTTACTAGTTACCTCATATGGTGAATGCATTGAAAGAACAGGTACACCGCAATCTATTACATCAATTCCTTTATTTGCTAGAATATATGCTATTGTACCTCCTCCACCAACATCTACTCTTCCTAATTCTGATATTTGATATTTAATATTATTATTTTCAAAAATATTTCTTATTTCTGCTACAAATTCTGCATTTGCATCTGATGCTCCTGATTTTCCTCTAGCACCTGTATATTTATTAATACCAATTCCTCTTCCTAGATATGAAGCATTATTTTTTTCAGAAACATTTGCATATATAGGATCTAGTCCAGCATCAACATCAGCTGATAACATTTTAGAATTGCAAAATACTTTTTCTAATAAATTAGCTTTATTTACTCCTAATTTATTTAATAATTCTGAAATAAACATATCAAATACTTTTGATTCCATTCCTGTATTTCCCATACTGCCTATTTCTTCTTTATCTGCTATAATACATACTGCTGTTTTATTAGGTATTTCTTTCATATCTACTAAAGCTGTTAATTCTGTATATACACATATTTTATCATCTTGCCCATAACCTGCTATCATACTTTCATCAAAACCTAAGCTTCTACACTTCATTGCTGGAACAATTTCTATTTCAGAACTTAAAAAATCTATTTCTGTAATTCCATATTTTTTATTTAATATATCTAAAATATTTAATTTAACCGCTTCTGGCACATCTGCTTGATATGGTATACTTCCTATTAGTAAATTTAAGTCTTCTCCATCTATACCGTTTTTTAACTTTTTTTCCATTTGATCTTGTGCTAAATGTGGTAATAAATCTGTTATTGTAAATATAGGATCTTCCTCATTTTCACCTATGTTTATTTCTATTTTACTACCATCTTTTTTTACTATTACACCATGTATACTAAGTGGGATTGCTGTCCATTGGTATTTTTTTATTCCACCATAATAATGTGTTTTAAAATATGCGAACTCACTATCTTCATATAATGGGTTTGGTTTTAAATCTAATCTTGGTGAATCTGCATGAGCTCCAATTATATTTAAACCCTGCTCTATATTTTCTTTTCCTATTACTGCTAAATACATACTTTTATTTCTATTTATATAATATACTTTATCTCCTGGTTTTAAATTACTATACTCATGTATTTCTCTAAAGCCATTACTTTTTGCAATATTTTCACTTTCTTTTATTATTTCTCTTTCTGTTTTTGCTTTATTCATAAATTCAATATAACCTTTTGCATAATTAAATATGTCATTTTTATCTTCTGCAAAATTCCAACCATTTTCTTTTTTATTAAATAGT
Organism: uncultured Clostridia bacterium; assembly: GCA_944393025.1. Lineage (GTDB taxonomy): Bacteria > Bacillota > Clostridia > TANB77 > CAG-508 > CALXVA01. Next base: position 1,669 of record CALXYR010000062.1, read on the forward strand.
TTTCCTTTTAAAGTTTCAACTTCACTTTTCTCTAACATATTCCTTCTCCTTTTCATTTTTTTATAATTATATATTTTAAAATTAACTTTTTCAATATAATTTTACAATTTTAATAATATTATAACCTTAAAATTAATATAATATTACCATATAATATTTACAAATTCTTAATTTTGTAGTTTAATATATGTATGAAAATAAGAAAGGATGTGTTAAAATGGAAGAAAACAAAGAAAATGTAAATATTCCTAATACTGAAAATACAAAAGAAACTGTAAATGAAAAAACTGAAACTGTAAAAAAAGAAATTAATGAATCAAAAAACTTTTTTCCAAATTTTTTTAAAACACCTTATGATGAAATTAAAAAAGTAGCTCAATCTCCAAAATCATACTTTATTATAATACTTGTATCATTTCTTTCTTGGATTGCAGCAAACTTAATAGGAGGAATAATTTCTATAGTTGATCATATGCTTAATGGTTATTATTCTAATATTCTTATGTATTTTAAAAATTCATTTGATGATATTTTAGATTTATTTGTATCTATACTAACACCTGCAATAATAATATCTGTACTTTCTTTAATTATTTATTTATTTATGAAAAATAAAAAGAAGAATTACTTAACCATTGCAAGTACATTAATTATTGCTTACATACCAGTTATTTCTGCAAGTATAGTTTCTTTACTTGGATACATAAATTATAATATAGCAAAACTTACAAATACATATTCAAGTTTTTGTTCTGTAATTACAGCTGTATTAACTTATTTTGCTATTAAATCATTATATTCTGAAGAAGATGATAATAAATCTACAATAACATATCTAATTACTATGGGAATATATTTTGGATTTGTATTTATTTTAAAAATATTTGGACTTTATATTTAATTTTCTTTTCCTTCAAGATTTACAGATTTTAAATTTTGTTAAATCTTGAAGGATTTTTTTGTTGTATAGGAAAATATGAGTATGTTTTTTATAAAATTGCCCCTAAAACTAATATTCCTATATTTTCATTATATATTTTATTAAATTGAGAAATTGGAAGTGGATTTACTCCAAGACCTGCTTCTACAGTATAGCCAGGTCTATTATATTGCTTAATAAACCAATCTTTATATCCGGCATAGGCAGATTCTGGTGGAGTTAAATCTAAAGAATAACCACTAACTTCTGCAAATTTTTTTCCTATTGTTTCTGAATCTTTTGGTAAATAATTATCATATTTCCAATATATAACTCTACCTTGTGTATGATATGCTAAAATTAATCTAAAGTTGTGAATTAATGTAAAATTATATAGTGCCAAAGCTTCTGGTTCTGTTAATGGACCTTCTCCAACGAAATCTCTTGGTGCAGGTTTATTATACCCTTGGCTGAATTTTATTTTCCTTGCTTTTTCCCATCCTGCTGGAAATTGCAAATTTAAATCCACACCATTGAAATTTGCTTTCCACCCAGAAGGAAATGGAATATTAGAAAATTTTAATGAAATATCTTTAAACTGATTATATTTCCCTGTATTCTTTGTTATGGCTCCAGTTACTAAATCCACACCATCTGGATTTATCATAGGTATTATATATATTGAACTTTTATTAAATATTTCTTTTGCGTTATATCCATATATTGTTTCGTTTTTTTCATATGCTTTGCAAAAATTCTCAACAAATTTCATAAGTACTACTGATGTTATCCATTCATTAGCATGAATGGATCCACTATACATTACTTCATTTGGCCCACTACCAATTTTTATATATGGTATAGGTTTTCCTAGCACACTATATCCAATAGTACCTGTTTTTAAAAAATTGTATCTATTTTTTAATACTTCTACATTATTTTGTAAAATTCCTGATGTATATTGTATATCAGTAGGAACTACATTATTTTCTTCCATAAAAATCACCTATTATATTTTATGAAATAATTTTTAATTCTGTTAAATATATATATTGTCATTATTTAATATGCATAGTATAATATTAAATATATTTTACATCATTTTATTTTTTTCTTTATGTATATTTCTATACAATTTTCACAATTTCACATAAAAAAGGAGGTTCTATGGATTTTTTTCGTGATTTTCAAAAAATTTTTGAAAGAGATAATAAATTAACAAAAATGTTAAACACTATATCGAACTTTATACAAGAATTAAATATTTCCTTAACAAATAATGTAAATAATAAAGACATAGATATAGTTACACAAATATCTTCTGTAAACAAATTAAGTATAGCCACAGAAAATGAAATTGATAAACAAAGGACTAATATATTACAAAAATATGCAGATAATACTAAAAGTGAAGGCTCTTTATATTTTATATTTAATAAAGTCAAAGATGAAAATGTTTATAGGGTATGGGAATTTAGTAATAATAGCATTATTAGAAAAGAAATTAATAAGTACAATTTACCTAAAGATGTATGTGTAAATAGTATTATGAGAATAGAAAATAACAATTTTATATTAGATATAAAAGCAACAAAAAGTATTGAAACTGAGTTAATAAATAAAGCTAATAAAATAATAGATGAGCAAAATAAAAAAATAGAAGAATATAAAAAAGACGGACATATATATGTAGTAACAGAAGACATAAATGGTAGAATATTTTTATGGGATTCTACATCAAAACCGAACTTTGAAATAGAGGATGTATATTTTCCAGAATATTTAAAAGATGTGGCAAAAGAAGGAAATAGCTTTTTATATAATAATGGAACTTATGTGCATATTCCATAAAAAAAATCTGTAATTTTATACAGATTCTTTACTTTCTCCAGTTTTATAGTTTATTTCTATTCCAGGTTGAACATTGTAGCAATATACATTAAAACATATTCCTTTTCCATTATCTTCAACAGATTTTGCCTCAATTTGTACACCATTTGCTACTAAATTGTCGCCTTCATAAATAGGTGTAACTCTATATAAAACATGATTTCTTGTTTCTTTAATATATTCAGCCACTTTGTTTTCAAATGGTAACATTCCTTCTGTATTCATATATCTTGTACCAGTAATAAGATTTTTCTCATTAGCATTTTCAGCAGATAATTGATACCCAATTAGGTGACATCTATTATATAAATGCCCCCCATCTACTATATCATATTTTTTATTTATCCATCCTGAAGGTTCTATACTAGAAATACTTTCTCTTTCTTCATCGGCAGATGGCATTGTATCTATTGAAAGATTTGTAAAAGCTATTCCACATCTTCCTAAAAAATCAAGTTCACTATATTTTTCAAAAGATTTTGTTGTAAAATCATCTTGACTAAACTCAGGTTCATTTTCATTAATTACTACATATGGTTCAGAACTAAAGTTTGGAATATTTTCTAATTCAAAAGAATTATCATAAGTAAAATTTTCGTTGCTTGTAGTTAAAAATTGTTCTTGAATATTAGGAAATAAAAAACTTGTAATACCAATACAGACAATTGTAATTAATAATAAATTTAACTTTACTAAACTATTTTTATATTTTTTTCTGCTCATATTAAACCTCTTTTGTAAATAATCAAATATATTTATAACATAAATATATTTTAAATTCAATGAAGAAATAAGGTAATTTATTATTAAATAGTAAATTACCTTATTTCTTATTTAGCAAGTTTTAAATTAATAACTTTGCAATTGTGCCATGATTAAATGAACTCCTTACTTCAAACCCATTTTGTACACTCTTTATCCAGAAATACCTTTTCAGAATCTTTCCAATTTTTTTAGCATTGTATTTACCCTGAAAATGCATAACAACAATTAATTTGTTACTTTTTCCATAGATAATTTTTGCTGGAAATATACATTGGCTAGTATCCCTAACAATAATTTTTTCTGCTTTTAACATTGTATATGTGCTTGTAACTTTTTGCTCATATGTAATTGAAAAATCTGTATTTCCATGTGCCATAGCAATTTTTTGGGCTAAGCGTTTTTGTTGATTTTTAAATTTTTTTACTTTCCGTTCATTCATAGCCATTATCCTCCTCATCAAATTAGATTATGCAGGTTTTAATACATACTTGCTTTTGCAAAATTTAAATTATATAAGAATTTTATCACATTTTGTATAACTATTTCAATACAAATCAATTTTTAAATTTGCAATTTTATGTAAAAGTTAGTATAATAAATAGTAATCATACAGATAGCAATTAAAAAATGAATTGGAGGACTTTGTTATGAATAAAGATGAATTTAGCAGATTGTTTGAGGAATTAATGTATCCTACATTGCCTTATCGGAGTATAAGTAAAGATTACTCTGCATCTAAAAATCTTAATTCCGAAATTTGTGCTGAATGTGGTGGCGAATGTTGTAAACGCTGTGGATGTCATTTTAGCCCTGATGACTTTCAAGAAATTTCTTTCAATTTTTTGAAAAAGGAATTGGAGAAAGGATATATCTCTATTGATTTTGTTGATGGAGAAATGATTTATCAGGAATTTGGAGTTTATATTCTTAGAGCAAGAAATCAAAATGCCCCTATTGTGGATTTAGGCTATAAAAGAAGTGCTTGTATTTTACTAACAGCAAAAGGATGCAAACTTGATTATGAACACAGACCAACTGGTGGAAGACTCTTAATTCCATCAAATGAATGTTATTCTATATTTGGAGTAGCAAAAAGGAAATGTAATTCTACTTATAGTATTGAGAAATGCTGTTATGAATGGAAACCTCATCAAAAACTGTTACACAATTTGGCAGAATACTTTAAAAACAAAGAAATTCCATGCTCATTATAAGATAATGTAAATTACATCTATCTTATCCAAAAAAAGATCTGCTTTGTGCAGATCTCTCGCTAATGTAGAAAACAGTGGTACACATGAAAATGTGTACCATTGTCTATTTTTAACTATATATATAGTTTTTATTTATTATTTTTAGTCAAACAAAAATCAACCAGATTTTATTTTCTGATTGATTTTGCATCAACTCTGTTCTATTAGTTCGAACAGAAACATCATTGGTGCAACTGGAGGGATTCGAACCCCCGACCTTCCGGTTCGTAGCCGAACGCTCTATCCAACTAAGCTACAATTGCATATATATAATCTTCTATTATTATACTTTCATTATTTAAAAATTTCAATAGAAAATTCAAAAAAAACTTGCAAAACATAAAAAAATATGCTATTATATATAGCGTTGAATATATATCGAGGTGTAGCGCAGTTGGTAGCGCGCGTGGTTTGGGACCATGAGGTCGCAGGTTCGATCCCTGTCACCTCGACCATACGATAGCAATTTTGAGGGAACT
>CALXYR010000063.1 GCA_944393025.1 uncultured Clostridia bacterium
AAATCAACCTCCAATTTTAAATAATATTAATTATATAATTTCCAAGAATTTTCAAAATATACAATAAGTGCAAAAAAAAATGTAGGATTAACCTACATTATTACGCGTAATAAAATATATATAATTTAAACATAATTTAAGCTCTATTTACTTTTCCAGAGCGTAAACATTTTGAACATACATTAATTGTTTTTGTATCTCCATTTATTATAGCTTTTACTCTTCTTAAATTTGGTTTAAATGTTCTTGTTGTTCTTCTACTAACATGAGAACGAGCTATACTTATTTTATTTCCGTGTGCTATTGATTTTTCACAAATTTCGCATTTAGCCATTATTATTGCACCTCCTATATTGAATAAATAAAATTGACTATATATTACTATATCATAAAAATAAAGAAAAAACAAGTATTTTTTATAATTTTTTGTGTCAATGTTTCTCATCTCAACTGACACTATTCGCAAATATTTTTAATAACTTCTCCGGCTATTAAAAGTCCAGCAACTGAAGGAACAAAACTGATACTAGCTGGTGATGCTGATTGAATATTTTTTATAGGAATTTCTTTAGAGTAAAGAACCTTTAAACTAGATATTTCTAATTTTTTTAATTCTTTTCTTATAATTTTAGCAACAGGACATACTGAAGTTTTATTAATATCAGCTATTTCAAACATATTTGCATTTAATTTATTACCAGTTCCCATACAAGAAATGATGTTTATGTTATTTTGTTTACAATATTTTATTATTTCTAATTTAGAAGAAATTGTATCAATTGCATCTACTACATAATCTATATGGTTATTTAAAGATAATATATTATTCATTATTTTTTCTATATTATTTTTATCTACAAATTCTTTTATTTTTATTATTTTAGCAGTTGGATTTATATCTAAAATTCTTTTTTCTTCAACATCAACTTTAGATTTTCCAATAGTAGTGGTATCTGCTATTAATTGTCTATTTATATTAGTTATATCAACAATATCTTTATCAACAATACCTATATTTTGAACACCAGCTCTAACTAATCCTTCAACAACATAAGAACCTACACCACCTAATCCAAATATTACTATATTAGAATTTTGTAGTTTTAATAAATTTTCTTTGCCAATTAGAGCTTCTGTTCTAGCTAGCCAATTTCCATTTTCCATAATTAATTCATTCCTTTCGAAAAGCGTAATATTTGTTTAAGATTATAGCATAATTAAGAAAAAAAGGTCAAATTGAAACATAAAGTATGTATATTATTAATAAAATAAACAAAAATTTGTTTGTAAACTACTTGCATTTTTTCTACTTTATGATAAAATATGAATTATTAATTATGTTAAAACAAAAAAGAAAAGAGGAAATAATATGATATCATATATAAAAGGAACATTAGAAGCAAAAAACCTAGATAATGTAATAATAGATGTTGGAGGTATAGGCTATAAAATATTTATGTCTGTAAAATCTATGAATACCTTAGGAGATATGGGAAAAGAAGTAAAAATATATACATATATGAGAGTAAGAGAAGATGATATAAGCTTATATGGATTTTGTACAAATGAAGAATTAAAAATGTTTGAACAATTATTAGGAGTAAGTGGAGTAGGTGCTAAATTAGCATTATCTATTTTATCAAATATATCTCCTTCTAGTTTTGCTTTAGCAATAATTACAGATGATATAAATACAATAAAAAGTTTGCCAGGAATAGGTGCAAAATCAGCACAAAGAATAATATTAGAGTTAAAAGACAAAATGAAAACACAAGATGCTATTGAAACTGAATTTATACCAACTAAGATTGAAATTAAGGATGACAAGACTAAAGATGCAATAGATGCACTTCAAGTTTTAGGATATGCAAAAAAAGACATAGATTCAGTTATTTCACATATAGATGTAACAGGTTTATCTGTTGAAGATATTATTAAACAAGGATTAAAACATTTAGGAATGTAGGTAAGAAAATGGAATTTAAAAGTTATTTGGAAGTGAATTTATCTAATATAGAAAATAATATTAAACAAATAAAAAGAAAAGTAGGTTCAAATGCTACAGTTGCACCAGTTATTAAAGCAAATGCTTATGGAATAGGTGCTTGTGAATTAAAAAGTATATTAGAAAAGTTAGATATAAAAATTGTGATTGTTGCAACAATAGAAGAAGCAATAAAATTAAGAAAAAAGGGCTATAAACAAGAAATAATTACATTAAATGAATTATTACCTTATGAAGTAGAAAAGATTGTAAAATATAATATAGTACCTGGTGTATCAGATATTAATGTAGTATATAAATTAAATGAAATTTCTAAAAAACAAAATATTATTTCGAGCATACATATAGAAGTAGATACAGGAATGGGAAGAGTTGGAAAAAGCTATGAAGAAATTTTAGATTTTGCTATAGAAATATCAAAATTAAAAAATATTAAAATAGAAGGAATATATACACACTTTTCATCAGTAGATGAAAATATGGAATATACACAAATGCAAATTGAAAAATTTAATAAATCAGTTGAATTATTAGAACAAAATGGATTTAAATTTAAATATATTCATGCTTCAGCAAGTAGTGGTATATTAAATATAAAAAATGCTAAATACAATATGGTAAGACCAGGAATTATAGTATATGGTTACATGCCTTCTGAAAATTTAAAAAATGATATAGAATTAAAACCATCTACAAAACTTATATCTCACATTGTTTTTCTAAAAGAAGTAGAAAAAGGAACAGCAATAGGGTATTCTAGAAAATATATAGCACCAGATAAAAGAAAAATTGCAACTATTCCTTTAGGATATGCTGATGGAATAAGAAGAAATTTGTCGAATAATGGAAATGTAATTATAAATGGAAAATGTGCTCCAATAGTTGGAAATATATGTATGGATAATTTTATGGTAGATGTAACTGGAATTGATGCAAAAGTTGGAGATAAAGTATATATATGGGATAATGAAAATATTACAATAGAAGACATAGCAAAAAGGTGTAACACAATTAATTATGAAATTTTATGTGGAATATCTGAAAGAGTAAAAAGAGTATATAAATAAAAGAGAGGATATAAAAAAATGGATTTAAATCAGCCATTGGCATTTAGAATGAGACCTAATACATTAGAAGATTATGTTGGACAAGAACATATTTTAGGTAAAGATAAAATTTTATATAGAACAATAAAAGCAGATAGATTATCAAGTATTATTCTATGGGGACCTCCAGGATGTGGAAAAACTTCACTTGCAAGAGTTATTAGTAATACTACTAAATATAAATTTACTAAAATAAATGCAGTAACAGCAGGAATAGGAGATATAAAAAATGCAATAGAAGAAGCAAGTAATTTACTATTAAATCCAAGTGGAAAATGCATATTATTCATAGATGAGATTCATAGATTTAATAAATTACAACAAGATGCTCTACTTCCTTATGTAGAAAATGGAACAGTAATATTAATTGGTGCTACAACAGAAAATCCATATTTTGAAGTAAATAAAGCTTTAATATCAAGATCCATGGTTTGTAAGTTAAATCCACTTACGAATAATGATATTTACAACATATTAAAAAAGGCATTAATATCAAAAGAAGGCTTAGGAAGTTATAATATAAAAATAGAAGATGAAACATTAAGAAAAATAGCAGAAGTATCAAATGGTGATGTAAGAACAGCATTAAATGGATTAGAAGTAGCAGTACTAACAACTAATATAGATGAAAATGGATATATATGTATAACAAATGAAATTATAGCAAATAGTATGCAAAGGAAAAAGGCATTTTTTGATAAAAATGGAGATAGTCATTATGATAATATAAGTGCTTTTATAAAATCAATGAGAGGTAGTGATCCGGATGCTACAGTATTTTATTTAGCAAGAGCAATAGAAGGAGGAGAAGATCCTGTATTTATAGCTAGGAGAATAGTAATTTGTGCATCAGAAGATGTAGGATTAGCAGACCCAAATGCTTTAGTTATTGCAACTTCTGCTATGCAAGCTGTAACAATGGTAGGAATGCCAGAAGCAAGAATAATATTGTCAGAAGCTGCTATATATGTAGCACTTGCAAAAAAATCTAATGCATCATATATGGCAATAAACAAAGCATTAGAAGATGTATCTACTAAAGATACTGGAGAAATACCAATGCATATAAGAAATGCACCACAAGAAGGAATGAGTCAATTTGGCTATCATGAAGGGTATAAATACCCACATGATTATCCAAATCATTATGTAGAACAACAATATTTACCAGACAAAATGATAGGAACAAAATATTTAGATGAAATTTAAATTATACAAAAAATAATTTGAGGAGGTAGAATTATGGAAAAAGAAGAATTTAGAGCTAAACTTAAAGTTACACCGATAAATGAAAGAGAAAAAATAAGTGAATATAATAGATTTGTAGCAGAACAAGAAAAACCATTTATATTATTTATAAATTCAATAAATAAATATATAAATAAATTGCGCAGAAAAGGTATATTGTCAAATTTCTTAGAAGTAAGAGCAAGAATTAAAGCATCTTCAAGTGCTTTAAAAAATGACGAGACAAAAGCATTAGATGATGTTTTTGGAATGGAATTTATATGTGCAACAGAAAGAGAAATAGAAATATTAAGGGAAAATATAGAAAAATTAGTTTCAATTACAAAATTAAGAGATCATAATAAAGAAAATGGATATAAAGCTGTACATTGCATGTATAGCATAGGAGATGAATTAGTAGAAAGATTAAATCAAACAAGCAGAAGAAAATATGATAGAAATTTATTTCCAATAGTGGAAGCACAATATAAAACAATTCAGGTTTTTTATGAATCTAACTATGGAACTGCAAGCCATGAAAAGTATAAAGATACAAATATTGATGAGGTTCAAAGACTATACAATTCAGGACAATTAGTACCAGGTGTATATTTACCATATATGTGGGTTTCAGATCCAAATAATGATAATATGAGAGAATTATCAACAGAAGAAATAATAAGAAAGATATATCCAACATTAGACTTAGGAGATGATATGGAAAGAACAGAATAATTAATTTTATAATACAATAAGATTAAAAGAGCACACAAAAAGGCAATTTTACAAATTGCCTTTTTGCATATACATATATTAAAATTCACAATTTTTTGGTGTTCTTGGGAATGGAAGTACATCTCTAATATTTTGCATACCAGTTAAATACATCATCATTCTTTCAAAACCTAATCCGAAACCAGAATGAGGACATCCTCCATAGCGTCTTAAATCTAGATACCACCAATAATCTTCTTTTGATAAATTTAATTCTTTCATTTTATTTGATAATTTTTCAAAATCATCTTCTCTTTGACTACCACCAATAAGCTCACCTATACCAGCAACTAATAAATCTGCTGCAGCTACTGTTTTTCCATCAGGATTTTGTTTCATATAGAATGCTTTTATTTCAGCAGGGTAATCTGTAACGAATACAGGGCGTTTAAATATAACTTCACTTAAATATCTCTCATGTTCTGTTTGTATATCTGTACCCCATTTAACAGGAAATTCAAATTTATCATTTACTTTTTCTAATTCTTTTATTGCATCAGTATATGAAATTCTACCAAAATCAGAATTTACTACTTTATCTAATTTGTTAAATAAATCTGTGTCTATAAATTTGTTGAAGAATTCCATTTCTTCAGGAGCGTTTTCTCTTACATAAGAAATAACATATTTAATCATTTCTTCAGCTAAATCCATATAATCGTTTAAATCAGCAAAACAAATTTCAGGTTCAATCATCCAGAATTCAGCAGCATGTTTTACTGTGTTTGAATTTTCAGCTCTAAATGTCGGACCAAATGTATATACATTTCTAAAAGCATGTGCAAAAGTTTCTACATCTAATTGACCACTAACTGTTAGATGAGATGATTTACCAAAAAAGTCTTGAGAAAAATCTACAGTTCCATTATCTGTTTTAGGTAAATTATCCATATCTAATGCTGTAACTCTAAACATTTCACCAGCACCTTCACAATCACTTCCGGTGATTATTGGAGTATGAACATATACAAATCCTTTTTCTTGGAAAAATTTATGGATTGCATAAGATAATACTGATCTTACTCTAAATACAGCATTAAAAGTATTTGTTCTAGGTCTTAAATGTGCAACAGTTCTTAAATATTCAAAAGAATGTTTTTTCTTTTGAAGAGGATAATCTAAATCTGATAATCCAACTAATTCTATTTTTGTAGCTTTAATTTCAAAAGGCTGTTTAGCATTTTCTGTTTTTACAACCACTCCAGTAACAATAATAGAAGAACTAATAGTTAATTTCTTTATTTCTTCAAAATTATTTAAAGCATTATCAAATACTACTTGAACATTATTAAAAAAACTACCATCATTTAATTCTATAAAACCAAAAGTTTTAGAATCTCTTAAAGTTCTTACCCAACCAGAAATTTTAACTTCTGTATTATTATATTTATCAATATTTCTATATAAATCTTTAACTAAAGTTGTATTCATAAGCATTACATCCCTTCTTTAATAAAATAATATAATAAATTAAAATTAATGAATATTATTATATATTGAAATATTAAAAAAATCAATATAAAATTGGGAAAATAGGCATAAAACTTAAAGACCCTAAAGTTTCATTTGAAATGCAACAAAAATTTTAGGAAAAACTTAGTAAAAGTGTTGACTTTTGCACATATTCATTATATAATTATAAAGCATGAAATTGGCGATGAAGTAAGATGTGGCTACACAATGCTTGAAAATACAAGTGTTGATGGAGGGAACTCTTATGGAGTATGTCGTGGCAAAGACCAAGGCGGTAAGT
>CALXYR010000064.1 GCA_944393025.1 uncultured Clostridia bacterium
TGTTTAAACTATAAGTGGCATTATTTAAAGTGCTACTTACTTTACCTTTGCAAAATTGCAAAGTAATGCTGAACTAAAACAGCTTTACCCTGATAAACAGGTATAACTATAAATTTTTTTCTTTATAGTTATTAATTTTGAATACATATATATTGTAACTTATTTTTTACTAAAATGGAATAGACACATCATAAATTTTCTTTTTAGGTTTGCTCTAGGCATTGGGAACTTTTTTGTATCCGTTTGCTTCTTTTAAATAAAAATTGCTTCTTTTATATTTAGCTTTTATTAAATTACAATTTCTTTATAAAATTATATATAGCTCCATTTAGTAATCTTGTAAAAGATATTCCTGTTTTACTTTGAAATTTTGATAATCCCTCTATATTTTCTTTTCTTATCATAACACTTCTTATTGTTGTAAGTTCATTTTCTTTTTTGGGATAATATTGAGGATTGTTTTCATAAATATAATTTTCGATACAGATATTTATAATATCACTTACTGTAGCATCATATTTCTTTTCTGATAATTTTTTTAAAGCATTATATAAGTCATCATCAAGATTTACACATTTTTGTATCTTTTTATTATTTTTCAAATACAATCTTTGTTCTGCATTCATTCTATCAACTCCTTTGCAAATATTAATCAACTTAATCTCAAATATTATATTTTAAATTCATATTATTTTATATCTATCTATTTCGTATAAACATATTCGTAAAGTAGTTGTATTGTTTTTCAAATAGTTGTATAATATTGCGTATGAAAAGGAGGATTCAAAGATGAATTTTAAAATTTTAATAGCAGAAACACATAAAGAACAATTTTATTTTATTCAAAAAGCTTTATCTAGTTTATCTGATAAAATAACAATCTTAGATACATATGTTAAAGATTCTAATGAAATGTATAATTCTATAATAAATGATAAACCTGATATAATAATAACTAATGAAAGAAAACCAGATACTCCTGCAACGGATATAATTAAAAAAATTCAAGACACTCACAATATTAAGCAACCATTTTTTATTATAATTTCTGGTTACCCCGATATAGTACATACTGTCAATTTTAAAAATATTGTAGCCAAGTGTATTGTTAAGCCTTATGATTATGATATTATTCCAAAAATAATTGAAAATTATATTTCTAATTTTACTTGAACTATTTAATTATATTATAATTACTTCATCTATTTCTTTATTTGTTTTGTAAAATAAAAGGGATGTTTTATTAAATTTAATAAATTTATGGAAAGGAGGTACTATGAGTAAATTATTAAATACATATAATAACCTAAAACAACAAGATTCAGAAGTACTATATCTTTTTAAAAATGGTGCTTTTTATCTTGCTTTACAAGAAGATGCCGATTTTTTGTCTAATACTTTTAATTTAAAAATCACTAAATTAAATGATGAAGCTAATAAATGTGGTTTCCCATGTTCTAGTTTTGATAAATATTATATAAAATTAAACAATTTGAACAAAAAATTTAAAATCATTGAAAAAGATGTAATATTTGAAGCAACAGATTATCTAAAAAATAAAGAAATAAAAAAAATTATTAATGAAATAAAAGAAATAGATATTAATACTTTATCTGTATCTGAAGCTTTTGCTTTTATTGAAAACTTAAAAAAAGCAACAGACACTATATCTTAAAGTAAAGAAGGAAATTAAGAATCCTTAATTTCCCTCTTTAATAAATTGCTATAGCACATTCTTGTAGTCATATAACTCATTAAATTTATTTTACCTGTTTCATATAGATATTTTTTCTTTTTTATTTTTCTTTTTACATCTCTATATTTCGCATATCTACCATTTCTATCTCTACCTAAAAACAAAAAGTTATTTGTACTCTTATAAATTCGACTTTTTTGGTTTAATACTAGATTTTCTTTTTTTAGAAATTGCTTTATCTCTTCCAAACAATATCTTAAATATTGTTTGGATTCATGAAATAATAAAAAATCATCTTGATAGCGCACATAGTATTTTATTTTTAATTTTTCCTTTATAAAATGATCCATATCATTTAAGTAAAATATTGCCAATACTTGACTTGTCATATTTCCGAATGCCCAAACCTTCTTCTTGACTATCTATTACTTTAAAAACAATTTCAAGAGCCTCTTTATCTTTTATTCTTTTTGAAATCTTACTTTTTAAAATTTCTTTATCTATACTTGCAAAGAATTTACTAATATCACACTTCAAAATATAATATTCCCCATATTTTACTTTGCATGTAAAATGGAATTTTTTTGCTAATTCTAGTCCATATCTAGTACCTTTATTTTCTAAACTAGCAACATTTTCATCAATTAAGCAAGGAATTAAAGCAGGATATAATATTTGCCTACTTATTAAATGATTTATAACTTTATCTTGTATGTTTTGACTTACTATAATTCTTTTTTTAGGTTCATATATTGTAAAGACATTGTATTTTCCTACAACATATTCTCTATTTTTTAAAATATTATAAATCCTACTAATATAGATACATCTATATTCTTTATAGTTTCTTACTTTCTTTTTATTTCTAGTATGTGAACATACCTCATTATATGCTTTAGATATATTTTCCATTTTCAATAGATTCTCATATAAATTACTTTTTCTTTTCATACTAACTCCTATAAAAAAAGTAGCCAAAATCGCTACTTAAAAATAGTACTAAAATATATTCCCCTTCGATTTCTCTACTAACAAATATATTTATCTATTTTTATTTTATCGTATCTTCTACGAAAGGACAATAGTTTGTTTCTATATTATCTCTTATATTGTCAATAACAATATAACCACAGTTTATAGAATCTACAGGGCGCACGGCAAGCCATTTTGCATTCGAATTGCCGTCAGAATTGAACATTTCGTAACCAGTACCAGCATTGCCTTCATTCACAGCTCCTGGACCGAAATTGCAATACGAAGACCCATCTATGTTGACACCAGAAGACGCAAGCCACTACAACTATGCCCTAATTAATTATTTGAAGATGCCTTTAGCCATCCTATTGAATACTTTAAAATATCATCTAATTTTTCCCCGAATTTTGTATATCTTTTCATATTTATAATTTGCTTGTCATAACACAAATTAAATAAAAAGTCTATTACTTTTACTTTAGCTATAATACCAGTTATATAATTAATTTTGTTTTCATTTTCATTTGAAATATTTGCTTGATATGCTAACTCAAGCATATCATAAGATAGATTTTTTATTCTGTTTTTTAATTCTATATCTTTTCTTGGAAAGTTTTCTAAATATTTATCTATATATATGACTAATTCTCTTATAAAATTAATCACTTTGAATTTTTCTTCTTTCATTAATTAATTTCTCCACTTCAAATATAGTAGTTTCATCATTACAATTTAATAAATATTTACATATTTTTTCTATTCTCATTTTTGAAGAAATTTTTTTCTTAGCTTTTTGATATGTATCGTTATATTTATTTAAATTTTTATTATTGCTTTTTTCTTCTACTTCATAGTTATTTCTTTTATCCAATATTATATAATTTATTTTATTTCTTTCTAATATTGATAACACTTTATTATATGCACTTTGTGGAAATGAACAATTATATATATTGTCATTAATAATATTAATTCTGTAATTTAACAAATAAGAAATAATATATGAATCTCTTCCATAACAATTATAAAATTTCCCCACTCTCACGAGTACTACATAATCCTTATGAATTAATTTTACATTTTTTACTATATTTACTATTCCCATTGAAAGCTCCTATATTAAACTTTTCCCAGAAGTCCAAAGGACCTTCTGGGAATTTGAGTCACTATTTAGTTCTTTATTTGTCCATATTCTAAATCCTCTCCCGAATAACTATCTGGTAATGATGTTGTCCAATCTTGTTCTGTTCCACTTTCAGTTATAGTTAAATCTTTTACTGTGACATCAGACCTTAGATAAACTACAGGGCGCACGGCAAGCCACCATGCATACGAATCGCCGTCAGAAACGAACATCCCGCAACCAGCACCAGCATCGCCCCCACCCACAGCTCCTGGACCGAAAGAGCAATACGAAGACCCAGCTACGCGGACACCAGAAGACGCAAGCCAGTAAGATTTTGCTCGGTTTTCTCCTTCTGTTGTTCCTTTAAATAATATTTCATATAATTTGCTACTTGGATCTATTATTCTTGGATCTTCATATGCAAACATAAATGCTGTTCCATCTACTGTATCATTTGCTTTTTTGGCAGTTAATGATTGATATTTTGATGGATATTTTTCTTTCAAATAATTTTCTGGTGCATAATCTCCTACTTTATATGTATATGATTGTCCAAAAAATCCTTGATATGCCTCTATTGGTGTTTTTGTTTCATCTGCTGTTTTATACATTATATTATTTTCTTTATCTAATGTTAATCCTACTGCTGTATTTATATCTTCTATTCTCATACTTTGTGTTCTATCTGCTAATGTACTATCATAGATTTTACAAATTTTATCTAATATATTATTTGTTGTTAATTCATCATTTGTATTATAATATCCTTCTGCACTGTTTAAATATAAATATGGATCTCTTTCCCATTCTTCTGTTCCACTAGAGTTCATTACTTTTTTTATTGGACTTCCTGTTGTAATCATTAATTGTGTTCCATCTTCACTCAAGCCTAATACTCTCCATGTTGTTGATGTATCTACCTTATATGTCTGTGTTCCTGTATGTCCTGTTTCCTCTGATGTTACTTCTGCTGTTGCTGATGTATTTTTTAATTTTTCATTATAATTTGTAATATAATCTCCTACTTTTATTTCTCCATCTTTAAATGCTTGTACTAATGTTTTTCCAACTGTTCCAAATACTATTGTTCTACTTCCTATTGTTACTTGTCCTGTTGCTTCTATTCCCTTTTCTTCATTTCCTAGTATTTGATCTTTTTCATTTTCTTTTAACAATCCCTGTTTTACCAATCTATTAATTAAATCTGGTAAACTTTCTGAACTTGCAGAAGTATATTCATCTAAAGCTTGATTTGCTTTCCATAAATCTCTCTCTTCTTCTACACTTGCTCCTCTTGTTTCTTCTGCAGCATCTTGTGCCCTTGTTATTAATCCATTTTCTCCTGTTAGCATCCCTATGCTTACAGCTGCTAATATTAAAAGAACTACGATAGTTACGACAAGTGCTATTAGTGTTATACCGTTTTCTTGACAATTTCTATTTATAACTTTCATATATTTTAAAACTCCTTTCATTTAATCTATTCTATAAAACAATTAAAATTTTATGTATCTTGTTTAAAACTTTCTTAAAATATCGTTTGGTATTGTTCTCTACCCAAATTCTGTTATAGCATAATATTCAACCTTGTACCTTTTTATGATTCCGATATATATACGGTGGCAGGGTTTTCAGTGTTTTTCTGTTACTCATACTTTTCCTCCTCTTTTGTATATAATTTTTTCACTTATATCCTATCAATAAATATTTTTTTTGTCAATATTTTTCCCCGAATTTTCCAATTGTTTTTTGTTTTTTTCCACCTTCGTTTTTTCGCACAATATGGACACCCTGTTCCTTTATTTTTTTTAGTTCTATCGTTTATTTTTGCTTCCCAAAAGTGATTGTTATGACAATGCCACCATACTTTTTTATTAGAATGTTCTCCTACTTCAGATGGTTTAAATTTGTTTATCCATTTTGCCCATTCTACAGCAATATCTGGTCTTAATGTTTCTAAATCATTATATCCCGGTAAAATTATTCTATTCGTACATATTGGACATTTTCTGTTTTTTCTAGTTCTATCATTTATTTTTCCCTCAAACTCATGTCCTTTTTCACATTTCCACCACACTCTTTTATTACATCCAGGTGTTACTTGAGTTGGTTTTAAATCTCCATTCTTTTCATAATTCCATTGTACTGCTACTTCTGGTCTTAAAGTTGCTAAATCGTTATATCCTGGTAAGACAACTCTATTCGCACATACTGGACAACCGTATCCGTTTCTTGCTCTAGCAGCCACAGTTGCTTGCCAAGTATGTCTTTTTCCGCATTTCCACCAAACTTTTTTATGACTATTTATAGAAACATCTTCAGGTCTTAATGGCTTATTTTTTCCATAATGCCATTGTTTTGCTAAATCTGGTCGTAATATTTTTAAATTAATATTTTCTAATTCTTTTTTGCTGTATCTCATTTTGTAATTCCTTTCCTATACTTCCACAATATCTTAATCGTTTTTTATTTTATAGCAACTAATAGTTCGTTATCTTGTACTGTTCTATTACAATTATTATACGTATATTTTGCACCAGAAAAATATACCCTGTATCCTAAATTTTGTAATTTGTTTCTACTTAATTCTAGAAATTCATCTGTTTCTTTTTCTGATAAATTATGTTTTACTCTTATATCATAAAAAGTACATACTATATAGTTTTCGTCTTGATTTATTTTTTCTTCCATATATGCTTCTATAAACTTTAACATTTTAATTTCTCCGTTTACAAATAATATTTTATATATGTTCAAATTATATCATATTATTGAAAAAAATTGCAAAAAAAATAATAAAGTCAAAGTAATCTATAATTTATATAAATTACTTTAACTCTACTTTAATTAATTCTCTCCTCTATTACTAAAGGCGAATAAGAACATATATAACAAGGTC
>CALXYR010000065.1 GCA_944393025.1 uncultured Clostridia bacterium
TACTTTTATTAGTAGATGCATTTGAAGGACCAATGCCACAAACAAGAGAAGTATTAAAAAAATCATTAGCATTAAATTTAAAACCAATTGTAGTTATAAATAAAATAGATAGACCAGGTGCAGAGCCACTAAAAGTAGTAGATAAAGTATTAGAATTATTTATTGAATTAAATGCAAACGATGAACAACTGGATTTTCCAGTAATTTATGCTTCAGCAAAAAATGGAATAGCAAAAATGCATTTAGAAGATGAAAGTGATAATGTAAATTGCATATTTGACACAATTATAGCAAATATAGAACCACCAAAATGCAATACTGAAGGAACTATGCAAATGCTTGTATCTAATATAGATTATGATGATTATTTAGGAAGAATTGCAATAGGAAGAATAGAAAGAGGAAATATAAATAATGGTATGAGTGTTGCTATATGTAAACAAGATAAAACAGAAAATGGGAAAATAGCAAAATTATATACTTATGAAGGTTTAAAAAGAGTAGAAAAAGATACTGTATCAGCAGGAGATATAGTATGTATATCTGGAATTGCAGATATAAACATAGGAGATACAGTATGTGATATAAATAATCCTGAAAAAATACCATTTGTAGATATAGATGAACCAACAGTATCTATGACATTTAGTGTAAACAATGGACCATTTGCAGGAAAAGAAGGACAATTTGTAACATCTAGACATATAAGAGATAGATTAATGAAAGAACTTGAAAGAAATGTAAGTTTAAGAGTAAAAGAAACAAATTCAGCAGATAGTTTTGAAGTATGTGGTCGTGGAGAATTACATTTATCAGTATTAATAGAAAATATGAGAAGAGAAGGATTTGAACTTTTAGTATCTCGCCCAAAAGTTATATTTAAAGAAATTGATGGAGTTAAATGTGAACCAATAGAAAGATTAGTTGTAAATGTACCAGATGACTCAATAGGAAATGTTATAGAAAAATTGGGTAGAAGAAAAGCAGAAATGATAAATATGGAACCGCTAGACACGGGACATACAAAAGTAGAATTTAAAATACCAGCAAGAGGAATAATTGGATACAGAACAGAATTTTTAACAGATACAAAAGGCGAAGGAACTATGAATAGCATATTTGATTCTTATGAACCATATAAAGGAGAAGTACAATCAAGAACAAGAGGAGTGCTAGTAGCATTTGAACAAGGTACATCAGTAACTTATGGGTTATACAATGCTCAAGAAAGAGGAGAATTATTTATTGGTGCTGGAGTAGAAGTATATGAAGGAATGATAGTTGGTATAAATGCAAGAAACGAAGATATTTCAATAAATGTATGTAAAGAAAAACACTTAACAAACACTAGAGCATCAGGTTCAGATGATGCATTAAGATTAGTGCCACCAATTAAACTATCATTAGAAAAAGCAATAGAGTTTATACAAGATGATGAATTAGTTGAAGTAACACCAAAAAATATAAGATTAAGAAAGAAAATACTAGATAGTAAAACAAGAGAAAGAGAAGCAAGAAGAAAAGAATAGTAGAAGGATTTAGTATAATACTTATTTCCGAAAAGATGTGGAGACAGACATGTAAAAAGTTTATATATGTCTGTTTCTTTATTCAAAAAGAGGAGAAGAGATTAAAATGAACAAACAAGAATTAGCAAAAATAAAAGAAAGAGCATTAGAAGAGCATATTCCAATAATAATGGATGATACATTAGAAGTTATAGAAAAACAATTAGAAATATTTAAACCTAATAGAATATTAGAAATTGGAACAGCTGTTGGATATTCAGCAATATGCTTTTCAGAATTTTTAAACAAAAATGGCAAAATAGATACAATAGAAAGAGAATTAGATAGAGTAAATGAAGCTAAAATAAACATAAAAAAAGCAGAAGTAGAACAAAAAATAAATATTATTGAAGGTGATGCAGTAGAAATATTACCAACATTAAATGAAAAATATGATATGATATTTATTGATGCCTCAAAAGGAAAATATCCATTTTTCTTAAAAGAATCATTAAGATTACTTAATACAAATGGTATAATTTTTGCTGACAATGTACTATATAAAGGTTATGTTCTAAGTGATTATAATAAACATAAACAGCGTACAGCAGTTAGAAATTTAAGAGAATTTTTAAAAGAATTACAAGAAAATAAAGAGTTAGATACTAAAATATTAGAAGTAGGAGATGGTTTAGCAATAGCTAAAAAAATAAATTAGTTAAAATAAATATTCCCAGAATATTTATTCATATTCTGGGATGAATGGCTAAATTTTTAAAAAATATTTATACCAAATATTTTACACATGATAATATAGTATCTGAAACAAATATTAATAAAAATATATTTACAATAGCAAATTGAATCTTATATGGTATTTTAGATAATATCATATTTATTTTTTTCTTAAAAAATGGATAAACAAAATTAATAAATAATATTGCAATTATTCCCCAAGAAAAAGAATAGAAAATACTAATTCTACCATTTAAATTAAAAGAATCAGCAGTGTAATCCCACCATTTTAAAGCAAACATTGCTTCCATACCAAAGCTTACTAAATATTCAAAAATTGAAAATATAATACTAGCATATATAAAAAGTTTAAAGTTATGTTTTTTATATGTACTAAAAAATATAATTAAAATTAAAGCACCCCAACCATAAATAGGACAAAGTGGACCATATAAAAATCCTCTTTTTGTAAAATGACCTAAATAATAGAGACTATATGCTGTTTCTAAAAGCCAACCAATAATTGCAAAAGTAAAAAAGTATATAAAATATAAATATACTCTAGGCAATTTCTTTTTTTTAGTTTTATCCATATGCTTTATATCACTTCCTATAATAAATATAATATCAAATTTTGTGTAAAATGTAAATTATATTAGAAAAATTCCGTATATTGTAACATTTTTAATTTTGTAGTATAATATTAATGTTAGTTTAAATAAAGGAAAGTGAAATATAAATGAAATTAAATATAGTTTTAGTGGAGCCGGAAATTCCACAAAATACAGGAAACATTGCAAGAACTTGTGCAGCAATTGGAGCTAAATTACATTTAGTATATCCATTAGGATTTAGTATATCTGAAAAAGCAGTAAAAAGAGCAGGACTGGATTATTGGGACAAACTAGAAATAGAAGAACATTTATCATTTGAAAAATTTTTAGAGAAATATAAACCTGAAAAAAATAATATGTTTTTTGTTACAACAAAAGGAAAACATGTATATTCAGAACCTAAATATGAAGAAATGGAAGAAGTATTTGCTTTATTTGGAAAAGAAACTAAAGGATTACCAGAAGATATATTATTAAAATATATAGATAGAACAATTAGAATACCTATGAAACCAACACTAAGGTCATTAAATTTATCCAATTCTGTTTCAATAGTTGCTTATGAAATTATGAGACATAAGAATTTTGAAGAGCTAGAAGAAATTAGTAATTATTTTAATGAGAAATTAAAGTGAATTATAGAAAAGGAGATGTGAATTATATGAAAAAACCAGAATTATTAGCACCAGCAGGTTCGTTTGAAAAAGCAAAAACAGCATTCATGTATGGGGCAGATGCTGTATATTGTGGAACAGGAAGCTTATCACTAAGAAGTAGAGCAGAAGTAGATGATAATGAATTAGCAAAAACAATAGAATATGCACATAGTATAGGAAAAAAAGTTTATGCAGCTATAAATATTTATGCATGGGATGAATATTATGAAGAAATAAAAAAACAAGCCCAAATGCTAAATAAATTAAAAGTAGATGGAATAATTGCTTCTGATGGAGGAATAATTGATATTTTAAAAGAATATGCTCCAGATGTTGATATACATATAAGCACACAAGCTAATACAGTAAGTTATCATTCAGCAAATTTTTGGTATAAAAATGGTGCTAAAAGAGTAATTCTTGGAAGAGAAATGAATAAGGAACAAATAAAACAAATAATGCAAAATAAACCAAAAGATTTAGAAGTAGAAATATTTATACATGGTGCAATATGTTTTGGTTATTCTGGAAGATGTTTTTTAAGTGATTTCCTAGCTTCAAGAAGTGCAAATTTAGGAGATTGTGCACAAAGCTGTAGATGGGCATATAATGTATATGTGGAAGAAAATAATAAACCAGGAAATTTAATGCCAGTAGAACATGATGAAAAAGGTACATACATTTTTTCTTCAAAAGATTTGTGCTTAATTAAAGAAATTCCAGAAATAATTGAAATGGGAATTGATAGTCTAAAAATAGAAGGAAGATTAAAAACAGAATATTATTTAGCATCTGTAGTAAATACTTACAGAAATGCAATAGATGACTATTTAAAAAAACCGGAAACTTATGATTATACTAAATATTTAAGAGAACTTGAAAAAACAAAAACTAGAGGACTTACAACATTTTATTTTAATGATAGAAATAATAAAGATTTTCAAGAATATGAAGGAAAACAATATAATCCAGACTATGAATTTGGTGGAAAAATATTAGAATATAATGATGAAAAATCAATTATAGAAATAAAAAATAAATTAAATGTTGGAGATACAATGGAAATACTAATACCTGAAAAAAATGAAGCACATGAATTTGAAATTCAAAAATTGTGGGACACAGATACAGATAAGGAAGTAGAATTTGTAAATCCAGGGAAATTAGGACAAAGTATAAAAATGAAATTACCTATTAAATGTGAAAAAGGTTGGATTTTAAGAAGAAAGAAATAGTTATAATATTAAAAAGCTAGATGCTTCTCTAAGGCTAAAATAAGGCAATCTATATAATATATATTTTTTCGAATTTTGTGTTTTTTGTTGTCGAAGCCATTTATCATGCAAATAAAAATGTTTTTTATTTGCATGGAAGGAAGGCTTCTTCAATCGCACTCGCGGAAAACCGCTCGTTTGGTCGCTACGCAAACTGCAAAATGTCTCAAAATATACATTATATAGATTGCTTTATTTTGCCCTAGAGAAAACATTAACTAATAATGTATACACATAAATTTATTCTATTTTCTCTAATTTTCCTGCTACAATAAAACCAAATATTAAAAGTAGAATAGAAATAAATCCTGTAAAATTAAATGAAAGAGGAGAATATAATACTAGTACACTTCCTAGCGTGAAACCTATAATAGAGTAATATGTTTGCATATAAAAATTTTGTAATAATAACTTTATGATAAATAAGAAGAACAAACAACCTACTAAAAGTCCTATTCCCATAGGAACTAATATATATAGATTTAAGCTTGATATTGCACTAAGATAAGTAGAATAAATACCAATACACATCAAAATTAAAGTATTACTAACTCCAGGAACTACTATTCCAATAGACATCAAAAATCCGGACAATATCAAAAAGTTAGTAGAGTAATTAATGATTTCGTTATTAATATTAATATTATTTTCTAAAATTACTAAAATGTAACCTAAAATGAAAGTAAATAAAGAAAAGAATATATATCTTAATTTAAATTTATGTTCAGAATTTATTTTTTTTACTAACATAGGTATACTTCCTAAAATTAATCCAATGAAACAAAAACTAGTAGGTATTGGAAAGTAATTAAATAAAGTTTTTAATATATTACCAAATATGAATATACCTAGTAATCCTCCAATAAAAATAGGGAATAGGTAATAAAAACTTTTCTTAAAGTCTTTAAATAAATTAAATATAGAATCAATTAATTTATCATACATTCCTAAAACAACACAAATTACGCCACTACTAATACCAGGCAAAATAGCACCAGCACCTAATAAGATACCAATAAAAAAATTTTTAATTTGTTTCAAAAGCATCACCAATAAATTATATGTTGCTAAAAAAATATTATGAAATTATTAAATTAAATAAATGAGTAAAGGAGAACTAAATTAGTTCTCCAAAACCCACAAATAATCGGTTAAGGAATAGCTTCAACAATGTAGGTACGGCCAGTTCTTGTTCTCACTTTCCAAATGTAGACACCATCAATTGGCATAACCTCAATAACAGTTGTGGTAGTGCGGGTATTGAAATCTGCAATTAAACGATTGTCTTTAGTGCGAGAAAAAATGACCTCAATGACCTCCATTGTCATTCCCTCTACAGGTCGAATACGAACATAGCCTAGAATCACATCCCTATCCTTCCGATAATTGAATACACCAAAATTCATATTCATACCTCCAAAATATAAAGTATACGGTGTATAATAAATACATTAGCTACTGCTAATACATTTATTATACCACTAATTAAAAATAATTTCAAAAAATAGCCTATTTGCATAATACGAAAAAGTATAATTATTTATTAAAACTTATTAAGGCCATGCACTTTTGATGTTCTATAACATATAATTTATGTATAAGAAAACGGAGGTGCATTTATGTTTACTGCATTTTGTGGAAGTATAGGAATTATAACTTTTTGGGAATTTTTAAAATCAGCAGTATTTTTATTAGGATATATATCAAGTAATAATTTGTTTCCAGAACCATTATCAGCTGAAGAAGAAAAAAAGTATTTAAATCA
>CALXYR010000066.1 GCA_944393025.1 uncultured Clostridia bacterium
TATTATTTTATTCATTATTTATTATTTTATTTACAGATTACTAAAAAATATTTTTAATTTAACAGTATTTATTCAAATGTAACAGTGTTTTCATTTCCTATTTTTATTACTTGTTTTCTTCATTGTAATTAATCTATTGTTAATACTGGATTACTTGAGTTTAAATTAAATTGCGTTGTTGTTTTTTTCAAATCATCTATAAATATTTTAATTTCAACAGTTCCTTTTCCTGTTACTTTTATTGATAAATCTGTTTTATCCTTTCTTACAGCCTCATCATAAATATTTTCATCATTTACTGATATTCTTAGTTGTACTGTAGGATTAAGCTCATTTCCATCTTCATCTTTATCTATTTGTCCACCTGTCAATGATTTTAAATTTATATTTAAAGTTCCTTCTTTTATTTCTGCTATTTTATTCACAGTAAGTGTAACTTCTGTTCCTTCATCCACTGTTTCGCCTACATCTATACTTTGTTTTAATACTGTTCCATCATCTTTACTCATATCTTCTTCATATACTACATCTACTTCAAATCCAAGTTCTGTAAGAGCTTTTTTAGCATCTGCTTCTTTTTGTCCTATTACATGTTCCATTGTTATTTGTTTTATTCCAGTGCTTACATATATTTTTACTGTTTCTCCTGCATTTAATTCTTTGTCTGCTTCTGGATCTTGTTTTATAATATAACCTGCCTCTACTTTGCTACTAGATTCTTCAATTATCTCTACTTTAAGTTCTTGAGCTTCTACTTCTGTTTTTCCTTCTTCTTTTGTTTTACCTACAACATTTGGAACTATTTTTATATTTTTTCCTTTACTTAACACAAGCTTTACTGTAGATTTTTCTTTCACAGTATAATTTTCTATATATTGTGGATCTTGTGAAGCAATTTTTCCTGCTTCTACTTCTGAATTAAATTCTTCTGTAATCTCTAATTGTAATCCTGCTTCTTGTGCTGCTTGTTCGGCTTCTTCCCTAGTCATATTTACAAAGTTTGGTAGTTTTACATCTTTTACTCTACCCATATTTAGTATTGCTTGTGTTCCAAAAAATCCTATAATTGGTATTAATATTATAAGTAAAATAATTAATATATATTTTACAGCTGGATGCTTTTCAAAAAATTGTCTTAATTTTCCTTTTTTCTTTTCTTCTTTTTTTGTTTCTTTATTTTTATTTGTTTGACTTTCTTTATCTGATACAATATCTATTCTTTGTGTATATGCCATATCATTTGATGAAGTTTGAACAAAATCTCCTTCTGGATTTTTTAATGCCATATTTAAATCTTTAAGCATTTCTGTTGCTGACTGATAACGCAAATTCAAGTCTTTTTCCATTGCTTTCATTATAATTTTATTTACTGAATATGGTATTGATGGATTTAACTTCATTGGTTCAGTTGGTTTTTCTTGCATGTGTTTTAATGCTATTGATACTGGTGTATCTGCATCAAATGGTACTCTTCCTGTTAGCATTTCATACATTACAACTCCAAGAGAATACAAATCTGATTTTGCATCTGTAAATCCACCTCTTGCATGTTCTGGTGAAAAATAGTGTACTGAACCTATTGTTGTTCCAAAAGCTGTAATTGTAGAATTTGATACTGCTTTTGCTATTCCGAAATCTGTAACTTTTGCTATTCCATCTTCAGTAATTATTATATTATGAGGTTTAATATCTCTATGAACAATATTGTTTTTATGTGCTACTTCTAATGCTGATGCAATTTGTATAGAAATATTTAAAGACCATTTCCAAGGAAGTACTCCACTTTCATCTATTATTTGTTTTAAGGTTTTTCCTTGTATTAATTCCATTACAATATAATATATGTTATCTTCATTTCCTACATCGTAAATTGATACAATATTTTGATGTGCTAAACTTGCAGCTGATTGAGCCTCTGTATTAAATCTTCTTATAAATTCTTCATCTGTTGTAAATTCATCTCTTAAAACTTTTACAGCTACATATCTTTTTAAAATTTTATCTTGTGCTTTATATACTGTAGCCATTCCACCATTTCCAATTTTCTCTAGTATTTCATATCTATTTCCTATTAATCTTCCTTCTAGGTTCATAAAAAATCTTCTCCTCTTAATTTATTATAATAACAGTTATATTGTCATACCCACCTGCTGTATTTGCTTCATTTATTAAATTGTCTGCTGCTTCATTTATATTTTGTTTTACTAATTCATATATTCTCTTTTCTTCCACCATATTAGTTAAACCATCAGAACACATTATAAATATATCGCCTTTTTCAAAGTTTCTAGCTCTTGTATCTGGTTCTACATAAGGTGTACAGCCAAGTGCTTTAGTTAACATATTTTTTTTAGGATGAAATTTTGCTTCTTCTCTTGTTATTTTCTTGTCTTCAACTAATTTTTGCACATAACTATGATCTTTTGTAAGTTTTCTAATTATGTCTTTTCTTATTCTATATATTCTGCTATCTCCTATATGTCCTATGTATGCCTTATTATTATATATTAAACAAATTTCTAAAGTAGTACCCATTCCTTCTAATTCTTGTACTTGTTTTGATTTTTCATATACCACCATATTTGCATATTCTACAGCATCTTTTACTAGTTTTAATATTTCTTCTTTTTCTGTTAAATTATTACTAAAATTATTTTGTATATATTTTTGTGCTGATTCTACAGCAAGTTTACTTGCTATTTCTCCACCTTTATAGCCTCCCATTCCATCTGCTAATATATATAGTTTTGGTATGGTATTATCTGAAATGTAATAATAATCTTGATTTATTTCTCTTGCCTTTCCTATATCTGTTTTAGCAAAAACCATTATATTAAACCTTACCTTTCATTTATTCTTTTAAATTCTTCCTTCTAAGTTGACCACATGCTGCATCTATGTCTGATCCTAATTCCCTTCTTATTGTTGCAACTATTCCATTATTATTTAAATAATCTCTAAATTTTATTATGTTTTCATTTGTACTTTTAGTATATTTTCCATTTTCTATTTTATTTATTGGAATTAAATTTACATGGCATAACATTCCTTTAAGTAATTTTACTAATTCCTTTGCATCTTCTAGGTTGTCATTATTGTCTTTTGCTAAAGCATATTCAAAAGATATTCTTTTATTGGTTTTACTTATATAATATTTACAAGCCTCCATTAATTCTTTTATATTGTATTTATTATTTATTGGCATCATATTACTTCTTTTTTCATCATTTGTAGCATGAAGTGATATTGAAAGTGTACACTGTAATTCTTCATCTGCAAATTTATATATCATTGGAACTAATCCACTTGTTGATATGCTTATATGTCTTGCTCCTATATTTAAACCTTTTTGATTATTTATTATTTTTATTGCTTTCATTACATTTTCGTAATTGTCAAAAGGTTCTCCTATTCCCATAAATACAATATTTGATATTTTATCTCCAATATCTTGCTCTACTGCTAGTATTTGTTCCACAATTTCTCCACAAGTTAGGCTTCTAATAAATTTTATACCTGTTGATGCACAAAATTTACACCCCATTTTGCAACCTATTTGTGAAGATACACATATTGTTTTTCCATGATGATATTCCATTAAAACACTCTCTATTGCATTTCCATCTAATACATCAAATAAATATTTCTTTGTTCCATCTGATGATTCTTGTTTTTTTAGGATTTTAAAATTACAAATTGTATACTCTTTTTTTAGTTTTTCTCTTAATTCTATAGATAAATTTGTCATTTCATCAAATTCTTTTACTTTATCTACATATAACCATTTAAATATTTGTTCTGCTCTATACTTTTTTTCTCCTAAATTTACAAGCTCTTCTTGTAATTCATCTAAATTATATTCTTTTATGTTTTTCACTAATTAACCTTCATTTCTTTTTATTTTATGCATAACTTATATCATACTTTTATTTAATTTTCAATATTTGTTTTTATATTTTTATAACCTTTTCAATTCTTTTAATCTTTCATTATATGCTGCCATAGTATCTTCTTTTAGTGCAATTTCTTTTTCTTCTCCTAACATTTTTAATATTTTTTTTGTAAATAATGGATTTAAAATTAACATTGGTCCTATCAAATATGTACCTATGAAATTATTCTTTTTTATTCCTTCAATTTTACTTTGTTTATTTATTCCTATTCCTTTTTCTACTTCTATAAATGGTGTTTCTAAATTATTTCCATACATCATTGTAAATTGGCTTTTAAATCCTATTATTTCTATATCTTCATATTTTCCTATTAAATAACTATTATGCCTATGCATCATATCTCTTTTGGCATACACATCAAAAATTCCTAAACCTTCTATTTTTGATTCATCTTCATTTTCTATAAATTTTCCTAAAATTTCTAAAGCATTTCCTGTAAATAAAAATACAACATTTTTTTCAATTAATTCTATTATTCTTTCTTTATATGGAAGTAATTTTTTTATTACTTTTTCTTGTGTATTTTCTGTCATTGGTCCTAAATATATTAAGTTTACATTTTTTTTTACAAATGCTGGTTCTTCTTCCAGTGCTGTTTCAATAAATTCGGCTTCAGGTATACACATTTTTAGGTATTTCATATTATACATATCTCCATATAAGTTACAAAACTCTGGAAATAAAATTTCTATTTTCATTTCTACTTTCCTACCCTTCATTTA
This sequence comes from uncultured Clostridia bacterium, assembly GCA_944393025.1. Taxonomy (GTDB): domain Bacteria; phylum Bacillota; class Clostridia; order TANB77; family CAG-508; genus CALXVA01. The sequence goes on from CALXYR010000066.1 coordinate 4,676, forward strand.
AAATATAACTATATTCTATTCTTTGATATTATCTTTTTCATTTCTAATCATTGTTTCTATTTTCTTTTTTGCTGCTTCTTTTAATTCCATTGAATATAAATCATGTAATATAAATACTGTTTTAATATCATCTAATTTTAGCTTGTCCAATGCAGAAATTTCATCCCTTTGATAGAAAATTTTATTTTTATCTATTCCAGCCATTTGTAATCTAACATATCCATCTAAATATCTTACTCCTGCTAGAATAATTTGTTTTATACTATCATCATTTAAAAATTCATAATCTGTATCATATTGCCAAGCTGTATTTTCACTTCCGTTTGCAGCTTCATGTAAATCATCTAGTAATAGAATTACTACTTTATTTCCTTCATATTTTCTTACATAGTCAAATACTCTTGAACATGCAATTGGGTTCATACCTTTGGCTAAATGTGTAATAATTTGTATTCCATCTATTTCTTCTTTACTATATCTTGTATCAACTATTTTTTGTTTTTTTAGTGCTTCATTTATTTGATCTCTTCCAAGTCCTAATTGTTTTAATACTGTAATAACTGTAACTATATTATATATATTTATAATATTATCACTTATTAAGTCATATTCTTCTTCTAAGTTACCATTTATCAAAGTTAATTTCATATTTTTCAAATCTAAATTAGTTGCTAAATAATCTATTTGTGGTGATTTAAAATCACATATTGGGCAATGTGCTTTTCCTATATGATTATATCTTACATATTCATATTCTAATTTTGTATTACACTTTGGACAAGCAATTATATCTCTTGAAATATTTTCACATTTTTCCATATCTGTATCTAATTTATCTATTCCAAAATATATTCTTTTATTATCTGGAGCAATATTACTTGCAATTAAATCATCACCATTAAGTATTAATGTAGTTTCTTTTGGAATATATTTTGTAAGTATTCCTGAAATAAACTCTGTATGTGCATTTCTCATAAGAGAATCTCTAAATAAATTTGTGCATACCAAATATGTTGGTGTTAAATATGGATATACTTTTGGCGCACTTCTTTCATCTATTTCAAGTACTGCTAAATCTTTTTTTGATTTTCCCATAAAGTTTACTCCACTTATTAATGTCGTAGTTACACCAGCATCTATATTTGATCCATATTTATTATCTATAAATATATAATTATTTTCTTTTAGAATATCTTCTATCATATTGCACACTGTTGTCTTTCCATTTGTACCTGTTACTGCAATTATTGTTTTTGGCTTTTCAATTTTTCCTATAAAATTTGGACATACTTTAAGAGCAAATTTTCCTGGAAAAAAAGTTGCATTTCTTCTAAATAATTTTAATAAAATAGTTCCAGCTTTTGCTCCCCATAGAGCTATATAAAATTTAAATCCATTTTTCATTTATTTTACCCCTTTTTATGGTTTTATTTATGAAGTATTATATATTAAAAATATTAGTAAATCAATAAAAAAGGAAAAATTATATATTTGGTTATAATTTTTCCTTTTTTATTCAATTAACTTTTAAAAACTTCATAAAGTAATTTCTCTATACTTGCTATTC
>CALXYR010000067.1 GCA_944393025.1 uncultured Clostridia bacterium
TGAACAATTCAATTATACTACTTGAATCACTTTTTTTCTACTTCTTTTGTTTCACATCAATTGTAACACTACATTTTTTCGTTTAATATGTTTTCTTTTGTAGAAATTTGTGATACAATACTTTTAAATTATTAATTTGTATTTAGGAGGTAAATATGCAATTAAATAAATGTAGTAGATGTGGATGTTTTTTTACAAATAATGGAGAAGTTTGCCCAAACTGTCAGCCTAAAGATAACTTAGAAATGAATAAATTACAAAATTTTTTAGAAAATTCAAACATAAATTGTTCTATAGAAAATATATCTTATAATACAGGTATTAGTATAAAAAATTTAAATAGGTATTTTTCTAATGATAATTTCATAAATTTCAGGCCTGATAATCAATTATAAATTTCTTATTATATAATACTAAAATTAAAGAATATATTAGAATTTTTATTTAATATTCCAATATATTCTTTTTTCTTATATAAATGACTGTTTAGGTTTAATTTATTTTAATTCTCGTTCTCTAATAATTCTTTTTTTAAATTTTCATCAGCTATATATTCTATAGCCCTTTTGTCATTTTCTACTGCTACCATTACTATATCTTTATTTTGTCTTAGTCTTTTACTTGCATATTTTAATATAAGTCCCTTATTTTTTACTGCTTCATATACTACTTCATAATCATCACGCAATCTTTTAGATGCATAATATAACTCTTGTCCATTAATTTTTACTGCATCTAAAATTACTTCTTTATCATCAGCTAATCTTTGGCTTACATAACATGCTGTCCATCCAACTTTCTTTATGGATTCCAATACTATTTCTTTATCATCTTTTAAATCTTTTCCTGCAAACTCTAATGCATTTCCATCTTGTTTAATTGCTGTTAATACTACTTCTCTATCATTTTTTAATTCTTCTGAAGCATAATCCAATAAACTTCCTTGTTTGCTTACCATGTTTAGCACATATTCTTTATCATTACTCTTTTCTTTTTCAAATTCCATAATATCATCTTTTCTAGCTATTTATATATATTATTCTTTTACATATTCATTCATTGGTTTTACTAAATATTTTAGTTCATCTAATTTGTCTGTTGAAACATAACCTGGCTTACCATTTATTACATCTGGTATTCTATTTACAATAGTTGCACATGTAAGTTCTACTGTTGCTGGTCTTGATACAACTATTGTTGTATTTGGTTCTCCTTCTATAGTCCATTCATTTTTATCAAAGTCTTCTTTAGAATAAACTTTTCCTATACATTGAGCCTCTATAGTTATTCCTTCTTTTGTTTTTGTTGTTACTACTGCACTCATTCCTGTAGCCATACCAGCTTTTACTGTCATTCCTAATGTTGATGAATTTATATCTTCTTTATATGTTTGAGGTACACATTCTTGTTTTTGACTTATTGGTGTTAATCCTAATTTTGAGCATAACCAACCATTTACATTCCACATATATGATGGTAAGTATTCACCTGAGTTTATAACTTTTTGTCTTTCTTCATCACTTATTCTATCTGCTGAAGCTATTTTTTTGTCAAATTCTTCTAAGCTCAAACCTGCTCCATGTGCTTCAGCAAGTGCTATTCCATAATCTTCTACATTATATGATGAGCTTCCTTTAATTTTAGTTATTTTTTGAGTAGAACCTGCTATACTACTAATTAAATTTCCCCAATAAATATCTTGATATCCGCTTCCTGTAATAGTACATCCATTTTGTTTAGCTAACTTATCTATTTCATCTGTAACTGTTGGATTTGAATTAAATGGAAAGAAAGCTTCTTCACAAGTAGATATTGCATTTATTCCTAATTTTGCACAAAGTAAAAATGCATCTTTAATATCATTTAGTAAGCTCATTGTTGTAACAATAACAATATCTGGTTTTAATTCTTTAAGTAAATTTTCTGCATTTTTTGCATCTGTTACAGTTACTCCTCTTTTTTCTCCTCCTATTATTTCTCCTATGTCCTTTCCTATAACTGCTGGATTTACATCAAGTGCTCCTACTACTTCTCCACCTTTTTCAAAAACATAACGCATTGTATAAACTGACATTTTTCCTGTACCATATTGTACAACTCTTACTTTTCTATTCATATAACCACCCTTTCAATAATATATTTTTTCACATAGATTATATCATTAATTATAAAAAATATACAAATTTATTTAAATAAATTTGAAATAAATTCCCATATTCCTTTAAAAATACCAGTAACTATAGCAATAATTATATCTATAATTGCTTTTAATATTGGATTACTTTCATAAAAGTTTTTTATTATTTTATTAGTTGGTGGTATAATCCATAATATTGCGAAAATAACTACTATAATTAATATTGTTATAAATAAATCTCTAATTTTTTCTTTTGTCCAACTTTTTCTTATTCTATAGCCTAAACTTCTTAAATAATTTTCATAAGCATTTTGATATTCCATATTTAAATTTTCTTGCATTTGAATTCTTCTTTTTATTTCTTCTTCTCTTAATTTTTTTTCTAATTCTACTTTTTGCTGTTCATGATAATTTATATCTAAATTATTATAATTATTATTTTCTGAATTATAATTTCCGAGATTTTTTTCTATTTCCTCTTTTCTTTTTTCTTCTAAATTATTGTCATATTCCATTCTTTTTTGTGCATCTTGTAATACCTCATAAGCTTCGTTTATTTTTTTCATCATTACTTCTGCATTTTTTTTATCTGATTCTTTTTGTAAATCTGGATGATATTTTTTTACTAATACCTTATATGCTTTTTCTATTACTTCTGGTGAGGCTTTCTCGCTTACTTCTAATATTTCATATAATGTTTTTTCTTTCATTATTTTTCCCCTCATATACATTCTTAAACAAAATTATATCATTAATACTTATAAAAAGATAGTATTTTTTATACTTTTATGATATAATGAATTGCGAATAACAATTATTATTTATTCTACAAAGAGGTGATATTTTTTGAAATTAACTTCTAATGGTGAAACATTAGCTGAAAGTAAAGTTTTAATTATGTATATTTTAAATTGTATAAAAAAACCAATATCTAATAATAATTTATACAAAATTGTATTATCCGTTTTAGACATGAATTATTTTTATTTTCAACAATTTCTACTTGATTTAGTAAAAAGTGAATTTGTTCTTTCTTATTCACAAGATGAACAACAATTATATTTAATAACTGATAAAGGTATTAAAACCTTAGAATTAACAGAAGATATTATTCCTGGAATACTAAAACTTCAAGTTGATACTAATTTAAAATATACTCTAGATGATGTTAATGAGGAAAATTCAATAGTTGCTGAATATACTCCAATTAATGAAAATTATTATAATGTAACTTGCAAAATTATGGAAAATAATGAATGTCTTTTTGAAGTAAAAACATTTGCAGGCTCTCGTGAACAAGCAAAACATATTGTAGATAATTGGAAAAATCATGCTAATACCATGTATCCAGAACTTTTAGGAATATTAACTAAAACTTTTAAAGATGAACCTTTAGATAATACTAATAAAAAGCATAATTCTAAAGTGCCAGATTCTCCAAGAAATGTTTATAATTATGATATAATCAATAGAAGTATTGATGAAGCTTCTAACTCTCAAAATTATGATGAAAAAAATATAACCCCTAAATTATCTACTGATTCTTCTAATGATCGTAATAATTCTTACATTATTGAAGGAAATTTAAATTTATTTGATATGATAAAACCAGAAAAATAATTTCATTTTCTGGTTTTATCATAATTAAAATAATATTAGTTTTATATACTTACATTAATTTCTATATTTTTTGTTAAAATTGTATAAGTTCCATAATTTATGTTTTTATAATTATTATTTTTTAAATATTCTATTGTATCCTTATAACTATTACTTATAATAAATATATATTCTTGTTTTTCTAAATCTATTTGTTTTACTTCTGATTCTAAATATACATAATTATATGTTTCTCCAACTTTAATTATTCTTTGGGTTCCTCCTGTATATTTTTTAATTTTTACAGTATTTACATATTCATATGGAGACAATTTTAGTTCAATTAAATTATATATTTGTGGTTGACATCTATATGCAAATATATATTTTTGTATATTTCTAGTCTGATGATTGTTTTCTAATATTTTTGTTATTTCCGCTAAATGTAAATCTTCATACCAATTAATTTTATTTATTCCATCTATTGTATAATAAAATATTTCATAATTTACACATAATATTAATATTATTGCAATAAAAATTATTAATATCGTTTTAAAATTATTACATATATTCAATATTGCTATAGTAACAAAATATAATATAGGTATATATAATACATTTGCCTTATTAGGTGTAGGTATTCTAGTAGTTAATAATCCTATTAAAACAGTTGTAAATGCAATAATCATAATTATACTTATATTGTATTGCTTTTCTTTTAATTTTTGTATTGCATTCTTGAATTCTAATACATATCCAATTACAAATAGTGGTACATAGATTAAATATATTGTTCCTTCTGCAAAAAAAATTGTGTTTAAGCTTTCTAAACCAGTTCTATATATATTTAAAATATTTATTTCATTTTGTCTAAATTCAGTTAGTACAGGTAATGTAAATATTCCCAATTTTGTATTATTTACAATTCCATAATTTACTAATAAAAAATAAATTAATGGCATTGCAAAAATTGCAATAGGAATTCCCATAATAATTATTTGCTTTATTTTTATTTTCTTTATATATAGCATATATATACACCATACTAATAAAAATATAGGCATTGTAATCCAAGATAAAGAATATGTATATAATGTTAATCCAATAAAAATACCAGCTATAACATATTGATAATTTTTTTCTGCCTTATTTAAAAAATATAAATCAAGCATAAATAATCCTGCATATAAATTACAATCTAAAGCCATTCTTGCATTAAAAATATTCCAAGGGCATGTTATTATTAAAAAAGTAAAAAGTAATGCTGTTTTCTTGTCTTTAGATTTTGAAATTAATAAATATGAAACTATGACAGATATTAAATATACTAATAACACTGGTAATCTATAAGCTATCATATTTGTTCCAAATATTTTTATAGATAATGAAACTAAATATGCACAGAGTGAACTCTGTCCTCCTCCAAAGTTTACTAGATATAATGGATATGAATTCAAATATCTATCTGTACCATATTCTGATAAGCAGTATGCATCATAAATCATTCCTGCTTCATCAACCCCAATATATTTTGGAATTTCTCCAAATTTATATATAACTGTTATAAATATAATTATTGAAAATATTAGCCATATTTTTTTATAATTTTTATTACAAAAAATATCAATCTTTGATTTTTCATTAGTATTTTTAATTTGTTTTTTTTCTTTAATATATTTTAATATTAAAGAAATTATTACAATAAAAATCAAAATAATTAGAGAAAAAAAATTTGCCTTTTCCACAATACTCACCATAAAAATAATATTATTTTTTTTTATTAAAGTCAAGCATTTATTTCTTAATATAATCACTTTTTGTTCACACAATGTTCAAAATTAATTTGTATAATATGCTCATAGTTGATAAACATATTTTATCAATTATATATAAGTAAAACATCCCCTTTTATTTTCAAAAAAGCAACTATTTTATTAGTTGCTTTTAATTGTATAAAAAATATTTGACTTAATTGAATTTAATACTGTTTCAGAAACTTTTCTCATAAATATATTCATTTTTTCTTATACCAAAAAAGACAGGTACATTATTTTTAATATTCCTGTCTTTTTAGTATTATTTATTCTTAAGCAAGTTCAACAACTGCTCCTACTTCTGTAAATTTAGCTTTTAATTCTTCAGCTTCTTCTTTCTTTACATTTTCCTTAACTGTTTTTGGAGCTCCATCAACTAAATCTTTAGCTTCTTTTAATCCTAATCCTGTAGCATCTCTAACTACTTTTATAACTTGAATTTTGTTTGCTCCAGCTTCTTTTAATACAACATTAAATTCTGTTTTTTCTTCAGCTGCTCCTGCTGCTCCACCAGCTACTGGTGCTGCAACAGCTGCTGCAGATACTCCATATTTTTCTTCTATTCCTTTTACTAATTCTGATAATTCAACAACT
>CALXYR010000068.1 GCA_944393025.1 uncultured Clostridia bacterium
CACCAATTCTTATAATACCATTTTCATCTAAGTCTTTTAATGCATCATCACCAATATTTGGTATATCTCTTGTAATTTCTTCTGGTCCTAATTTTGTATCTCTACATTCACAATCATATTCTTCTATGTGTATTGATGTATATACATCTTCTTTTACAAGTCTTTCACTAATTAAAACAGCATCTTCATAATTGTAACCTTCCCATGTTGTAAATGCTATTAAAACATTTTTACCCAATGCCATTTCACCTTTATCTGTTGCTGGTCCATCTGCAAGAAGCTCTCCAGCTTTAACCTTTTCTCCTTTTACAACAACAGGTCTTTGATTTATACATGTACCACCATTAGTTCTTTTGAATTTTCTTAATTTATATGTATCTAATCCATCTTTATTATTTCTAACAATAATTTCATCACCTGTTACTTTTTCAACAATACCATCATTATTTGCTGTAACTGTTATTCCTGAATCTTTTGCTGCTCTATATTCAATACCAGTACCTACAATTGGTGATTCTGGATTTAAAAGTGGAACTGCTTGACGCTGCATATTTGCACCCATTAATGAACGTTTTGCATCATCATGTTCTACGAAAGGTATCATAGCTGCTGCAACAGATACAAGTTGTTTTGGAGAAACATCTACAAAATCAACTTGTGATTTATCAACCATTGTTATTTCTTCTCTCATTCTTACTTTTATTCTATCATTAATAAATCTTCCTTCTTTATCTAGTGGTTCTGATGCTTGTGCAATTATATATTTATCTTCTTCATCAGCAGGCATATATATAACTTCATCTGTTACTTTTCCTGTATTATGATCTACTTTTCTATATGGTGTTTCAACAAATCCATATTCATTAATTGTAGCAAATGAAGAGAGTGCTGATATAAGTCCTACATTTGGTCCTTCTGGTGATTCTATTGGACATAATCTACCATAGTGAGTATAATGAATATCTCTAACTTCAAATCCTGCTCTTTCTCTTGAAAGTCCTCCAGGTCCTAATGCTGAAATTCTTCTTTTATGTGTAAGTTCTGAAAGTGGGTTTGTTTGATCCATAAATTGTGATAATTGTGAGCTTCCAAAAAATTCTCTTATTGATGAAGTTATTGGTTTTGTATTTATTAATGTTTGTGGTGTTACTACATCTAAGTCTTGAATTGTCATTCTTTCACGAACAACTCTTTCTAATCTTGTTAATCCTATTCTAAATTGATTTTGTAATAGCTCGCCAACACATCTAATTCTTCTATTACCTAAATGATCTATATCGTCTATTATTCCTATTCCATTATCTAAATTTAAAACATAGTTTATAGATGCAATAATATCTTCTGTTGTAATATGCTTTGGAATTAATTCATCTATTCTCTCTTTTATTATGTCATGTAGTTCTTCTTGTTTTGCTGTATCTAATATTGATTTTAAAACATTGTAGTTTACATACTCTTTTATATGTAAATCACTTAAGTCCAATGTTGGTAAATACTTATGAATATTTACTGTTCCATTACCTATAATTCTTACTTTTCTGTCTTCTATTTTTATATCAACAATATTTATTCCTAAATTTTGAATATTTTCTGCTACATCTTCTGAAATTACATTATCCTTTTGTACAAGTACTTCTCCTGTCTCTGAATCAATAATATTGTCAAATGCAATTTTACCTGTAATTCTTGAAGCTAAACTTAACTTTTTATTGTATTTATATCTTCCTACTTTAGCTAAATCGTATCTTCTCGAATCAAAGAATAATCCATTAAACAAATTTCTAGCAGCATCAACTGTTGGAAGCTCTCCTGGTCTTAATTTTTTATATATTTCAATTAATGCTTCATCTTGTGTTTTTATAGGATCCTTTTGTATTGTGGCTTTTATTTTAGTTTCTTCTCCAAATAATTCTAATATTTGTTCATCAGTTAATAAACCTATAGCACGAAGTAGTGTTGTAACAGGTATCTTTCTTGTTCTATCAACTCTTGCCCAAAATACGTCATTAGCATCTGTTTCATATTCTATCCAAGCACCTCTTAAAGGCATAATTGTTGATGTATATATTTTCTTTCCAGTTTTATCATAAGCTGAATCATAATAGCATCCAGGTGAACGAACTAACTGGCTTACTACTACTCTTTCTGCCCCATTAATAACAAAAGTTCCACTATCTGTCATAAGAGGAAAGTCGCCAAGATAAATTTCTTGTTCTTTAATTTCGCCTGTTTCACGATTTATAAGTCTTACTTTTACATGTAACCTTGTTGAATATGTAGCATCTCTCTCTTTAGCTTCTTCTACTGTATATTTTGTTTTGTCTTCCATGTAGTAGTCTAGAAATTCTAGAATCAAATTTCCTGAATAATCAACTATTGGAGATATATCTTTTAATATTTCTCCTAGTCCTTCTTCTACGAACCAGTCGTATGAATCTTTTTGAACCTTGATAAGATTTGGCATTTCGATTGAATCACCAATTTTTGCAAAAGTTTTACGAGAACATTTCTCATGTTTTATTTCTTTTACCAAAGAAAATCACCCCTAAAAAAGATTAAGCAGAATTAAATATAAAATATATATTTATTATAATTCATAAAGAAGTCCTTCTTGTTTTCAATATTATGTATACATTGCTAAAAAATTTACTGCTTTACAAATCTTTAGCATCCGTAGTTAATATTGAAACAATTCCTCTCCAATATGAATTTACATAACTTATAAAAATGACAACAAAAAGGCAGGTTGGTATAATTTTTATTTTACCAACTAACCTTCTTCTGTTTATTTGTTAAAATTTTTTTTCTAAAATTAACACTTTTATATAAATCACCCTTATATTAAATTAAGAGTTTTTAAAGTTTTACCTAGACGATCGATAAAACTCCCATGATATATTATTTTATAATATTTTATATATGCTTGTCAACAATTTTTAGAATTTTTTTTAAATTATCTGTTTTATATGGTTTATTTTATATTTTTCTTTATTTATATACACTTCTATTACATCTAATCTTACAAAATTATTCTCTAATTTTTTTAAATATAAATAATATTTTACTGTTCTAACAAAGTGTTTCTGTTTTGTTTTATTTACAGCATCTACAGGCATACCAAATTTTTTATTTGTTCTAGTCTTTACTTCTATAAATACTAATTCTTGTCCATCTTTTGCAATTATATCTATCTCACCTTGAATTGCAAAAAAATTTCTTTCAATTATTACATAACCAATATTTTTTAAATATTTTATTACTATATTTTCTCCTATTTTGCCTATTTCATGTTTTAAATACATTTTTCTCCTATTTAATTAATTATATGATTTTTCTTTTCCTTAATTATTATAACTTTATATTGTAAAATAGTTTGTCTGTTTTTGAAATATATAATCTTCTAATTCCATCATAGTTAAAATTGGCATTATCTTTTCTACACTTTTTCCCAGTTTTTTTGCAATCTCATTTATATGTGTTGGCTTATTTGATAAAACTTTATAAATTTCAATATAGTCTTTATTTTTTATAATTTCACTAAATTTTTGATTATCTCCACATAATTGTTCTGTTTCTTGATATATAAATTCTGATTCTATTATATCTTTAGTATTGATAACAAGCTTAGCACCTTTTTGAATTAATATATTAGTTCCTAGCCATTTTTTGTTATCTATGTTACTTGGAATTGCATATACATTTTTGCCTTGTATATTAGCAAATTTAGCTGTAATATTACTTCCACTTCTATGCTTTGCTTCTACAACCAATACACATTTAGAAAGTCCACTAATTATTCTATTTCGCTTAGGGAAAATATTTAAATCTGGTTCAATTTCTGGAGGATGCTCGCTTATTATACAACCACCATTATCTAATATTTTTTGAAAAAGCCATTCATTTTCTTTTGGGTAAATATAATTAAATCCGCTTCCCAATACAGCAATGGTTTTACCTTTTTTATCTATTGCTCCAATATGTGCAGATGCATCTATTCCTTTAGCCATTCCACTTACAACACATATTCCATTATCTGAAAATTCACTTGCAAAATCAAATGCATTTTTTCTTCCATATTCTGAACATTCCCTTGAGCCTACTATAGCAATTGTTTTATGATTATTTAGTAATTCAATATTTCCTAATATATATAATTGTTTTGGAAAATTGCTAATTTCATATAATCTTTTTGGATATAATTCATCATATATGTTAATTTTTGTTATTTTCATTTGCACCTCATATTAATTTTAAAATTTTCATGTTAAACTTCAATTTTTCCAGTACTTTCTGTCCAAGCTTCTATATTGTATAGCTTCTGCTATGTGCTTTGCTTCAATATGCTCCTTATTATCTAAATCTGCTATTGTTCTAGCGACTTTTAAAATTCTAGTATATGCTCTAGCGCTTAATCCTAATTTCTCAAATGCATTCTTCATAATATTTTCTGAATATATATCTAATTTACAATATTTTTCTATTAATTTAGGAGTCAATTCAGAGTTGGAAAAAATTTCATATTCTTTATATCTTTCTAACTGTAGTTTTCGAGCTTCATTTACTCTACTTTTTATTTTATCTGAGCTTTCTATTTTCTCATTACTATTTAATTTTTGATATTTTACGGGTGTAACTTCAATTTGTATATCAATTCTATCTAATAATGGACCACTTATTTTATTCATATATCTTGAAATTGCTTCATTAGAGCAAGTACATTCTTTTTCTTTTGAGCCATAAAATCCACATGGACATGGATTCATAGAAGCTACAAACATAAAATTACATGGGTATGTCAGACTAGCATTTACCCTACTTATTGTAACCTCTCTATCTTCTAATGGTCCTCTTAAAACTTCTAATACACTCTTATTAAATTCTGGCAATTCATCTAAAAACAATACTCCGAAATGTGCCAAACTAATTTCTCCTGGTTTTGGAATTCTTCCTCCTCCAATTAAAGAATTACTTGTTATAGTATGATGTGGTGACCTAAATGGTCTATTTAAAAGAATAGGAATATCTTTTGAAATTAAACCTGCGACACTATGAATTTTGGTAATTTCTAATGCCTCTTCAAAAGTCAAATCTGGCAATATAGAAGGAATTCTACGAGCAAGCATAGTTTTCCCTGAACCTGGAGTACCAACCATAAGTATGTTATGACCTCCAGCAGCAGCCACTTCTAATGCTCTTTTTATATTTTCTTGTCCTTTAACATCAGAAAAATCAAAAGCATAATTTATTTTTGAATTAGTAATATCTTTCAAATTTATTATGGTAGGGGTTATAATTTTTTCATTATTTAAAAACTTTACAGTATCTTTTAGGCTTTCAACTCCAATAACTTCTAGATTTTCAACTATTGCTGCTTCTTTGGCATCATCCATTGGAAGAACAACTCTTTTTATTCCTAATTTTCTTGCTTCAATGCACATAGGTAAAATTCCATTTACATGATTAATTTTTCCATCTAAAGATAACTCTCCAATAAATGCTGTATTACTTAAATCTTGAACATCTATTTCTTCAAAATCGATTAATATTCCAATTGCTATTGGCAAATCAAAAAAAGATCCTTCTTTTTTTGTATTAGCTGGTGCTAGATTTATAATAATTCTTCTACTTGGAAATTCAAATCCTGAGTTTTTAATTGCAGTCCTTACTCTTTCTTTTGATTCTCTTACACTTATATCTGGAAGCCCTACGACCTCCCAATTAGGCATACCTGATGAAACATCAACTTGAACGTCAACAAGAAAGCCTTCCAAACCTTGGATAGACATACTTTTTACTATTGATAACATTTTTTACCTCTTTTTTTGGAAATTTAAATTTAGAATTAAATCTTTTTGAATTAATGAATTATATATTACCATATTTTTACAATATCTGTCAACATTTATATGTGAATTTTTAAAAATATATTTTACTGGTTGAATCTAATTTGAAATGCACACTTTACTACTAAGCAACTTATGTCCACAATTAAATGCACGATTTCATGGCTTTTTTTGCGTTTACTATTCCATTTTTTGTTTATTTTTGGTATAATTATATTAGTTTCAAAAAAATTATTTTTAT
>CALXYR010000069.1 GCA_944393025.1 uncultured Clostridia bacterium
ACATCCAAGCTCTTTTGCTGTTTTAAATGGATAACCATTTACTACTGCTCTCCATATTTTATTATCTGTAACTAATCTATCTGCTTTTACTGTATAACCTTCTGTTGATGTAACACCTGGTAAATTTCTATTTAAGCAATATGCTGGATATTCTATTCCATTTTTTTTGTATACAACAAATTCCACTCCTACTTTTATTCCATCATATGTAAAACATACTAATTCTCCTTTAGAATATAAATTTGCTTCTTCTATTATATATGTAGCTGCATTTACTTCTTGCTCAAATATATTAAAACTAAAAAATATTGATATTATTATTGTTAATATTGATATTATTTTTTTTAACTTCATATTTTTTCCTTCTTTCTATTTATATTTTTCAAATTATTTCTTTTGCTTGAACACATCTTCTATATTCATACATATTTTCTACACAAGTTATCAAAGTTATTCTATTATCTATAGTATCTTCTATATACCTCCAATCTGTTTGATATATTATTTCATTCATCTCAACACTATATTCTCTTTTACCATTTTCAGTATAATATATAATTTTATCTCCTTTTTTTAATTTTTTAATATTTTGAAAAAAGTTACAATTATACCCTCTATTATGACCAGCTAGAGCTACATTTCCATTCCATTTTTGACTTTCATTAAAATGTCCCACTGCTGTAGCTAATATTTCTTGTGTGGTTCCAGATTTTATTGGAGCTATTAAACCTATTTTTGGTATTTCTATTCTCCATATATTTTCTATTTCTTTTTGCTTACTATATGTTTCTTTCTCTTTTTTATTTGTTATAGTTTTACTTTTATTTACATTATAATCAATATTTGACACTTGTAACAGTTCTAATAATTTATCATTTAAATTTGTTTTTATATTTCTTTTTTTCGCTATTACATATTTATTTTGATAAATTACACTTACATTACTTATTTGATTATTTAATCTATTATTATTTTTAAATATTGAAATATCTAATATTGCAAATAAGATTACAGATAAAATTATAGTTACAAAAAACGAAACTGTATTAATCCATTTGCTTGTATAGTTTAACACATAAAATGCACCATCCTTTATATTGTATTTTTAATAATAATTTTGAATTTAATTTAGAAATTAATTAAATTTAGGCTTTAAAAAAATTATTTGTTGATTAAAACATATTTGATTTATTATAGATTTAAATTGAATAAATTAACTTTTGATAAAAATTGCAATTTTTATTATGTAAATATGATACTATATATTATTTGATTTGTAAAGATTTTTTCATCGACATTTATCGACATAAATCATTTATAGATACTATTCTGTATTATTAAAATTCTAAAATATCTATTTACAAAAAATTGTTGGCATATACGGGGAATATTGACACATTTTTTAACTATGTCAATATTCCCCGTCACTCCTGATAAATTCTCTCAACTTCTTGTAATCAATTTGCGTCTAATTCAAAATAAAATTCTACTCCATTTTCTTTATTTATAGCTCCATAACTATTTTTATAATTATTCATTATAGCTTTTACTAAAGCAAGTCCTATTCCTGTTCCTCCATCTGTTCTGTTTCTTGAAGTATCTTCTTTGTAAAATCTACCCCAAATTTTATTTAAATTTTCTTCTTTTATATTATTACCTGTATTAAATACAGAAACTCTTATTTTTCCTTCTTTTTCTTTTTTCTCTATTTTTATTTCTATCTTTTTTTCATTATTTATTTCTATTGCATGTTTAATTGCATTTGTAAAATAATTGGTTACTACTTGCTCTATATAGAAATCATCTGCATTAACCATTACTTTTTGATTTGCATTAAAGTCTATTTTTATATTTTTTTCTTCAATCATTACTTTGCATTTTCTTATAACTTCATTTATTAATTCCACAATATCAAATTCTTTATTATTAAACTCTCTTTTTCCATATTCTAATTTTATTAGTTCTAGCAATTGTTTTACTAATGTATCCATTTTATTTGATTCATCTAAAATTACTTCAGCATAGAACTTTCTAGATTCATCATCTGTATTTACATTTTCTATTAGCCCTTCTGCATATCCTTGAATTAGTGCTATTGGTGTTTTTAGTTCATGTGATACATCCGAAATAAATTGTTTTCTCATTTCGTCAATTTTAGATTTTTCTTCTATGTCTTTTTCTAATTCTACATTATTTTCTCTTAATTGTTTTATTGTGCTTTCTAATTTATCTGACATAGTATTTATATTTTTTCCAAGTTCATTAATTTCGTCATCAGTATCTGCAATTCTATATTTTTGACTAAAATCTAATTTTGCCATTTTATTAGTTATATCGTTTAATTCCACTATTGGTGATGTAAATTTTTTTGATATATATGAGGCTATAAAAGATGAGATTAATAGTATTATAAAACCTATTATTATTAATGCTTGATTTGAAATTTCTACACTTTCTTCTATTGGTACAGCTGGCATACTTATATATAAATAATAGCCATTATCTAGTTGTCCAGAAAGTAATATATAACTTATACTATTATATTGGTCGTTTATTCTTGTTATTTTTATATTGTCTTCTTCATATATAATATTGTTTTGATTTGACTCATTTTTAGCACTTGTTATAACATCTATAGTTGAATATATATCTTTATTAGTATTAAATATTATTATATTTTCATCAGTTTCAATGAATATATCAAAATTATTATTAAATGCTATTCTTTTTAGTTCTTCTTCTATATTTATATTATTTTTATTTGAATTATAATAATTATTTATCTTTTGATAAACAAGTTTTACAGTTCTTGTTTTTGAATATAAATAAAAAGATTCTAATACTATACTATTTATAGCAACTAAGCATAATACAATTATTGCTATTACAACGCAAAGTGTTAAAAATAGTTTAAATCTAACAGATTTAAAATTATTTTTTAGTTTCATTTTTTATCCTCTTCATTACTTTTAAGTTTTAATATTTAAAATATTTCTTATTTTATTTCAAACTTATAACCTATACCTCTAATTGTTTGTATGTATTTGCCTCTTTTTCCTAATTTATGTCTTATTTTTTTTATATGACTATCTATAGTTCTTGAATCTCCATAATAATCATAGTTCCATACATTATTTAATATTTTATCTCTTGATAGAGCTATTCCTACATTATCTACTAAATATTTTAAAAGTTCATATTCTCTTAAGCTCATCTCTATTTGTTTATTATCAACAGTTACAGTTCTTCCTTCTGAATCTATTACTATTCCACCATAATCTTTTAATTTATTTGCTTCTGGATTTGTTCTTTTTAATATTGCATCTACTCTTGCTACTAATATTTTAGGACTAAATGGTTTAGAAATATATTCATCTACACCTAACTCAAATCCAAATAATTCATCTTGTTCTTCTCCTCTTGCTGTGAGCATTATAATTGGTACTTTAGAATTTTGGCGAATTTGCCTTAATACAGACCAACCATCAAGTTTTGGCATCATTACATCTAAAAGTATTAATTTTATTTTATTTTCATTTTTTTCAAAAATTTCTAATGCTTCCTCTCCATCTTGTGCCTCTAATATTTCATAACCTTTTTTCATTAAAAAATCTTTAATAAGTTTTCTCATTCTTACTTCATCATCTACTACTAGAATTGTCATATCAATCATTTTTTTCATCCTTTCATAAAACTCATTGTACATCTTTTTATACATGCATTAAAGAAACTACTAATATTTTACTATTTTATTGTGTCCTTTTTATGAAATTATTAATACTTTTTAAATTTTAATCTTAATATATATTTTTAGTGCTGATTAAATTCCTTATTTTTTTCTTGAATTTGATGTATATAAACATTTTTTCCTGGATATGCCATTTTCACATTTTCTGATTCTAAAACTTTTAATATCTCTTTATTTACATTCTCTCTAAATATTAGATATTCTGCATAATCTATAATATCTGTATACATATATATTAATATGTTTATTGCATCTAAGCCTATTGTATCAAAATTTACTCTTATTGTATCTTTATCTATGTTATTATCAGTATTTAAAACAAATTTTATTTTATCTGTAATCTTTTGAATTTTATCTGTATTTGTTTCTAGTGGAAGTTTAATATTTAATAAATATCTTCTTTGCTTAATTCTTGACCAATTTACAACATTATTTGTAGTAAAAACTGAATTTTGTATAGTTACAATTGTATTATCTGAAGTTTGTATTTTAGTACATCTAAAGGAAATTTCTACAACAGTTCCTTGATTTTGTCCTACTTCAATCCAATCCCCCACTAGAAATGGTTTATCTGACATTATTGAAAATCCTGAAATTAAGTTTTTAACAAAGTCTTGTGCTGCTAATGCTACTGCTGCACTTCCTATTCCTAGACCTGCTATTAAACTAGATGGATTAATTCCAAATACAGTTAAAATTAATAATCCTGCACCTATAAATATAATGTATTTTAATATTTTACTTGTAAAATTAGCTACTGTCTTATTTCCATCAGGCTTTTCAGAATTTCTTAATTTTTTTACAATTCCTTTTTTAGGATCTACAAATTCAACTAAACCTTTTGCTATTGTACATATTATTATTATTTGAATTCCTTTTTCACATATTGAAAATATATTTTCTGGAAGATTTATAATCATTAACCCTATATATATTCCACAACATAATAGTAAGGATTTTATTGCAATATATAATGGATTATGCTTTATTTTAGACTTATTTTTTTCTTTTAGGTTAAATATTTTTATTATTGCATATGAAATAATTGGACTAAATGCTAAAAATATTAACATTACAATTACTGATATTCCTAAATTCATTATTTGTTCTGTATGAATATTTTTAAAAAATTCTATTACATTATTAATAATTTCCATATATTATCATTCCTTTTTATATACTAGCTATTAATGCTTTTATTTTTATTCCTTGCTCTTTGAACATTTTTTCATGTTCTGTTTCAATATTGTCCCAAAATTTAGATTCGTTTTCTAAATCATAAGTAATTTTTTCTATGTTAAATCCTGATTCCCTTAAATATTTTATACTATCATTAAATAATCCATCATCATCTGTTTTAAAAAATATTTGTGCACCTTTTGTCAAAAATGTTTTATATTTTTCTAATTGCCTTGTATGAGTCAATCTTTTTTTTCTATGTTTTCCTCTTGGCCATGGATTGCAGAAATTTATATAAATTCTTTCTATTTTATCTTCTTTTGATAAAATATTGTCAATTCTTTCTATATCATATCTAGTTATATAAATATTATTTATTGGTTTATTATCTTTTTTGTATTCTTCTTCTATTTTTCTTTTTGCTAAGCCTAGCATTGCATCTACTAAATCTATAGCTATATAATTTATATTCGCATTTTTTGAAGAAATTACTGAAATAAATCCACCCTTTCCACATCCTAATTCTACATGTATGGGATTTTCGTTAAATAACTCTCTCCATTTTCCTTTATATTCTTCCGGGTTATCTATATAAAAACTACTTTCTTCTAACTCTTTTCTAGCCCATGGTTTAAATCTTATTCTCATTTTTTGCTATTTTCTCCTCCATATCTTACTTTTAATATTATATCATCAAGATTTTGTATTAACAATAGTTTTTTTCGTTTAATATGTTTTCTTTTGTATATGTGTCAATGATGTGAAACAAACTATTATAAAAAAATTGTAGTATATTGAATCTACTTAAGAAAAATA
>CALXYR010000070.1 GCA_944393025.1 uncultured Clostridia bacterium
GTGTTGCAAAAATTTATTAAAAAAAATGTCAAAAATTTTTTCTAAAAACTCTTGACATTCATATAGTTAGTCTATTTTTCTTACATTTTTATAATAGCATAAAAGCAGATAATTTTCAATTAACTATCTGCTTTTTGAAATAAAATATTTATAAAGAATTATCATTTATGTCATCTTATCCTAATGCAATGTCTAAAATCATCATAATAATAAATCCTATTGCTACGCCAATTGTTCCAATATTAGAATGTTCTCCTACTTGAGATTGTGGTATTAATTCCTCCACAACCACATATATCATTGCTCCTGCTGCAAAAGCTAATAAATATGGAAGTATATGTACTACTGCACTTGTTAATAAAATAGTTACTATTGCTGCAATAGGTTCTACAATGCCTGATAACGTTCCATATAAAAATGCTTTGGTTTTTTTCATTCCCTCGCCTTTAAGAGGTATAGATATTATTGCACCTTCTGGGAAATTTTGAATAGCTATACCTATTGTTAAAGCAATAGCTCCTGCAAATGTCATTCCTATATGTCCTACTATTACACCTGCAAGTGTTACTCCAACTGCCATTCCTTCTGGTATATTGTGAAGAGTTACTGCCAATACCATCATTGTTGATTTTCTAAACTTTGTTTTTATTCCTTCTGGTTTATCGCTTTTTAAGTGCAGATGAGGTATTATGTTGTCTAAGGCTAATAAAAAGATTATACCTAATATAAATCCTATTGTTGCAGGTACCCATTTTATAATATTTTGTTCTTGTGCCATATCTATTGATGGTATCATCAAAGACCAAATAGAAGCGGCTATCATAACTCCAGCTGCAAATCCCAAAAGTAATTTTTCTATCTTAATATTTATTTTGTTTTTCATTAAGAACACCATACTTGCTCCTAATGTTGTTCCAATAAAAGGAATTAGCAAACACATTATTATTTGCATTTCTATATATCACTCCTTATATTATTTAAACTTTCAATATTTTTGGCGGTTTTTGATATTATTATTGTATACACTAATATATGATTATTGGAATAGAAGAATTTATATATGTATATATAGTTGATGCTGCCCAATATGGTAAATTTACACATCCATGAGATCCATTTGTCATATATATATTTCCTCCAAAACTTCCTCTCCATGTTGCATCATGAAATCCAATTCCTCCATTAAAAGGCATCCAATATGTTACAGGTGAAGAATATGTGCTTCCGTCATAATTATAGCCTTCTAGAGTTGTATTCATTGTTTTGTATGTTAGGTAATATATGCCTACTGGTGTTGAATAGCCTTGTGATACATTCCCAGTTACACATGGTGTATTTAGTATACATTCTCCATCAACATACATCCATACCCTTTGTCTAGATAAATCTAATTCTATATATGTTTTTAAATTCGTATAGTTTGGTAATGGCTTATATATTACTTCCAAAGATGCATTTTCTTTATTTTTTAATTGCTTTTTTAATCTATCTATTTCTTTTTCTTTATCTATTTTAGCATAAGTTTTTCTACCAAATGAAATTTTTATTTCTCCTATTCCTGTTGCATTAAATTTTGTAGATATTAGTTCATATTCTGATTTTTTAGCAATTTCATTTACAAACTTAGGAACATTTTTGTCTAAATCTATTATATATTCATTATTCTTATTTCTGCTTATCCAATTTTTCATTTTTTTATAATTTAAGGTATATGCAGTTCCATCATATAACTTATATTCTATTGTAGTTGAAACTATAGAATTAATTTCCTCCATTTGTTTTTTAAATTCTAAATTATTTGCTGTTATTTCTGGAGTTATATCTGTTATTTCTCTAAAATCAATAATTGTTTTTCCATTTCTCAAAGATGTTAGCATGTAATTATATGCATCATCAATATTTAATTTATTTCCAAGAACTTCTTTTTCTATATAAAATTCTTTTTTTTCTTCATTCCAATTTAAATATGCATTAATAGGTTCTTTATCACTATTTCCATTACTAAATATTGCTAAAGAATATAAATATTCTTTTACTTTTTGCTCATCAATTTTATATAAATTTTGCATGTTATAAATTTTTTTATTACTTTTGTTTTTTTGCTCTAACAAAATATCTTTTAATACATTTGTATTATCTAGTTGAATATTAAAATAAGCTCCTAAACGAGTATATTCTTTTTCTTCTGCAAAAATTAATTTGATTTTTGCATTATTCATATTAGTTTCCAATTTTTTCTTACTATCATTAATATTTAAAAAAGAACAGTCAATTCCGTTAATTATAGTTTCATATTGAAAACTATCTTTTATATATATTCTTGCTATTATAAATCCTATAAATATTATTATAATTCCTATAACTATAGCTATAGTTAAAATTTTATCTGTTTGTCTTTTCATTATTTTTTCCTTCTTATTTAATGTATATTTTTTCTTATATTTCAAGTTTATAATTTAAAATTTTATGATACCTTACATATATAATAATACAATAAAAAGAGTAAATCTGTAAGCCGGGTTCTGTCTTGAATAGTCATCTATCTAGTACATATATTACTATATGTCTCATGCCACCAATACAAGAAGACTGACGAGCAGCCATTAACCTTCTTTACTCGGTGTTGCTCCTAATGGGGTTTGCACTGACCTAATATGTCACCATATTAGCGGTAAGCTCTTACCTCACCTTTTCACCCTTACCTATAAGAAAGGCATTTCGCTAAGTATGCCTCTGAAGCAAGTGCGAAATACATGTCACTCGCTTCGCTCGGACAGTCTAAGGATGCCTAACCTTGTTGTATAGTCAAAATCTTCGATTTTCCCTATACAATTAAATAGGTGGTTATTTTCTGTTGCACTTTCCTTAAGGTTACCCTCACTGGATGTTATCCAGCATTATTGCTCTATGGAGCCCGGACTTTCCTCATACGCTGCCTTTCGGCTTTGCTATATGCGACTATTTAATCTACTCTTTTACTATTTTACTATAACTTATTAATATAGTCAATTAATTTATAAATTTTCTAATTCTCTCATTAAGTTAGAATAATTTACTAAAAATATTTTTTTTACTTTAGTATTACAATCTTCTTTCAATTCATTAATTAAGATATAAACCTTATTTATTATATCTATTTTATTTATATTATTTACTTGATTATTTAATATATTTGAAAAACTATTTTTAGCATTCTCTATATAATTACTTGCTTCAGTCCAATTTTCATTTTCAACTTGTGCATATGAATATAAAATATTATATTTTACCTTAAATATATCCAACTTTTCGTTATTTGAATAAAAATCTGAAATATATAAAGGTAATAAACTATATAAATTAACTAAATTAATTAAGCAATTAGCTTTATCTTTATTTTCTACATTTCTTGTAATTTCGTCTAATGTTTTATTAAACTTCAATAAATTTTCTTTATTAGTATTTAATGAACTTAAATCTATCATAATAGTAGTCCAATTTGAATACATGTCTTCAATTTTTACATTAATGTTATTCCAATCTATATTTTGAGAATTATTTGTTAGAATACTAGTAGAATCCATATTACTATAATTTATAGCAGAATCCTTTTGTTCTGAACCTTCCTGTGTTGAATTTGTATTTTCGTTTGAATCAGATGTACTTACCTTTTCTTCTACAATTTTATATTCAATATATGATATATTGTTTAATTCGTTTGCTACAAGTATTATATTATTACCTAAATACTCAATTTCCGACATACATTTTTCTTTTAAAATATCTGTACTATTTGATTGATTTGCTTTAACATTAGTGTATATAAAAAATCCACCAATTGTTGATAATATTAAAAAAATTAATATTGAAATTGTAATTATATATTTTTTCATTCAAAACCTCTTTATATTTTTATTTAATATATTATTGCCAAAATATTTCCTTTTATTCTCAAGTATTTTTATAATTTATTTATATATACTAATAATATATTTATATATTATTTTATTAGTAAGGTTAAAATAATTATGGAAGTTTTTGTAAGATTATATAGTTCAAAAAGAAATGAAATTAATAAATTTCTTAACAGTTTTTTTAAAATTAAAACAGATGAATATATTAATTTATTAGAATGGGAAAAAAAATACCAAAATCCTGTTGAACTAACAGAAATAATTGGTACTTTTATTGATAATAATGATAAATATTTAATTAATATGTGGATTAGTTTAGATCCTGGTTTATTTATAAATATTAATGATAATAATGCAAATAATATTATTAAATATATTTATGAAAGATATCCATATTAAAATTCATCTATTCACATTTTTTATCTCTAGTCATAAGTTTTGTTACGGCTTCTTTTGGTTTTAGACCATTAAATAATACATCATAAACAGTATTAACTATAGGCATGTCAATATTATATTTTTTGGCTAATTTGTATGCAACTTCTATATTGTCTATGCTTTCTATTGTCATTCCTACTTCCTTCTTAGTTTCTTCAATAGTAAGTCCTCTACCTATACATCTACCAGCTCTTCTATTTCTGCTATGCTCACTAAGACAAGTAACAATTAAATCTCCTAAACCAGATAATCCATAAAATGTATTATGATTTCCTCCCATAGCAACACCTAAACGAGAAATTTCTGTTAGTCCTCTAGTTATTAATGCTGCAAATGTATTATCTCCCATATTTAATTCTGCAACAATTCCTGCACAAAATGCAATTATATTTTTAAGTGCCCCACCTAATTCTGCTCCTTTTACATCTGAACTCGTATATATTCTCATATTTTCATTCATAAATGTATCTTGCACTAAATATTGCACATCCAAACTTTGAGAAGCAATTACAATAGCTGTAGGAATTCCTAATGAAACTTCTTCTGCATGACTAGGTCCTGTAAATACTCCTATTTTTACATTTGGAATTTCTTCTTTTACAACTTCTTCTAAAGTATTTAATGTAGATGCTTCAAAACCTTTTGAACATAATATTATTGGTTGATTTTCAACATAATTTTTATATTTCTTTACTATATCTCTTGTAAATTTAGATGGTGTAACATGTAGTATCATGTCACTTCCCTTAATTGCTTCTTCTATATTAGTTGTACATACAATATTTTCTGGCATTATTGCCATTGGTAAAAATTTGCATTTATGCTCTTTATTAATTAATTCTGCTTCTTCTTCTGCAAATGACCATAATTTAACTTCATGCCCCATTTTTGCTGCATGTATTGATAAAGCTGCTCCCCAACTTCCACTACCTATAATACATATTTTTTTCATTTTTACTCTCATTCCTTCCCAAAAGTACTAATTTTACAATAAAAAATAAATTATTTATTTTTACT
>CALXYR010000071.1 GCA_944393025.1 uncultured Clostridia bacterium
AACTTTAGTGCGTTTTGGGGACAGGCCTAAAAAAGACCTGTCCCCAAAACGCACTAAAGTTCGCTGGGAGACCTGTCCCCTAAACGAAAATCAATTTGTCTTGTTTGTTTGTCCGCTCTTATTACTTTTATATGAATTTTATCTCCTATATGGTACATCTTTTTCGTTTTTTCACCTAGTAATGTTTTTTTATTTTCATCATATATAAAATATTCATCACCTAAATTATCAAATCTAATCATTCCTTCTACTGTATTTTCTAATTCTACAAATATCCCAAAAGACATAATACTTGAAATAATTCCATCACATTCTTCTCCAATATGTTTTTCCATATATTCTGCCATTTTTATATCTACACTTTCTCTTTCTACCTTTTGTGCTATTTTTTCTCTTTCTGATGCACTTTCTGCATATTTTGTTGCTTGTACTCTATATTTTGCAATTTCTTCATCATCCAAATTATACCCTTGCTTTAAATATTCTGAAATAATTCTGTGTATGAATAAATCTGGATATCTTCTAATTGGTGATGTAAAGTGACAATAATATTTACTTGCAATTCCAAAATGTCCTTTATTTTCGCTTTCATATCTTGCAACTTTAAGAGTTCTTAATATTAAATTAGATATAACTCTTTCCTCTGGTTTTCCTTTTACCTTTTCTAACACATTTGCAAAAGCTGTTGGATGTACTTCTTCTTTATTACATTTTACTCTGTAACCCATGTTAAATAAAAATTTATTTAGTTCTGCAACTTTTTCCATATCTGGTACTTCGTGAACTCTATAAATAAACGGTGCTCCCAACCAAAAAAACTTTTCTGCAACTGTTTCATTTGTTATTAACATAAATTGCTCTATTATTTCATTTGAAAAACATAGCTCATACTTTGTTACATTTACTGCAAACCCGTTTGCATCAAGAATAATTTTAGTCTCGGGTATATCTAAATTTAAGCTACCTTCTTTTGTTCTTCTATTTTTTAAAATATGTGCAAGTTCTTCCATTTCTTTAAAATGTTTTTTATATTTAGAATATTTTTGAGCAATTTCTTTATCAGAATTATCTAATATCTTTTGAACATTCTTATATGTCATTCTTTCAGTTACATTTATTATACTTTTAAAAATATTTGAAGATACAACTAAACCTTTTGGATTTATTTCCATAACACAAGATATTGCAAATCTATCTTTACCAGCATTTAAACTACATATTCCATTTGATAGCTCTACTGGAAGCATTGGTATAACTCTATCTAACATATATACACTTGTTCCTCTAATTATTGCTTCTTTATCTAAAAACGAACCCTCTTTTACATAATAACTAACATCTGCTATATGAACACCTAAAATATAATTTCCATTATCTAATTTTTCTACATTAATAGCATCATCTAAATCTTTTGCATCTTCTCCATCTATTGTAAAAATTTCTAAATTACGCAAATCTTTTCTGTTTTTTATATCTTCTTTATCTACTTCTTGGTTAATTTTTTTTGCCTCGTTTATTACTGGTTCTGGAAACTCATATGGTAAGTTGTATTCTTTTATTAAAGAAATCATATCAACACCTGCTTGATTGATATTTCCAATTATTTCTATAATTTTACCTTCTGCACTTTTATCTTGTTTAGGAAGTTTTGTAATTTGTACAACAACTTTTTGATTATTTTTTGCTTTTAAATCATTTTTCTTAGATATATAAATATCTGAACCTAATTTTTTATCATCTGGGATAACAAATCCAAAATTTTTACTTTTTTGATATATTCCAACTATTGTATCTTTTTCTAAATCAAATATTTTACTATTTTCTTTTATTTTAGTATTCTTATTTTTTACTTCTTTACTTATTTTTTTTAAAGCTTGTTTGCTTTCATAAGTAAATTCTATATTTTCACCTAATTGTTCTTGTATTTCTTTTAAAATACTATTTTCTGTTTTTTTGCTTTTATATATTCTTTTTAACTTTCCTTTATCCATTTTTTTATTCAATTTTAATCCTTCTTTCATTTACAATTATTAAATTAGTATATATAAATGTTTCATTTTATATTACAAAATAAAATTTATGTGCTATCGATTTTCATACACAATAAAACAAAAAACATATACAACTTTAAAAGTTATATATGTTTCAATCTATTCTTATATAATAAATATCTACATTACGAATAATATTGATAATGCAACTGCAAGTACACCAAATAATATTCCAGAAAAAATAGTCATTCTTTTTAATCTTCCCTCTTTTGTTTTACCTTTGTTTTGCTCATAGAAATTATTTGCTGCTGCTCCTGTAACTGTTTGTGATACTCCACTAGAGTCTTTTGTTTGTATTGTAGCTAATATTATTAACATTATACATACTAAAACATATATACCTAAAACTATATTTCTTATTACTTCTATCATTTAAAATCAATTCCTTCCTAATTTCAATAACATTAAATATTTTACCATATATTTATATTTATTTCAAGCCCAAATTTTAATATTATTTAAAAAATATTTTTTATACTAAGTTTTGATTTTTCTTCAATATGTTTTAATATAAATGAACATTTCTCTATTTCTGACAATATTGAATCATAACTTTTAGATTCAATTAAACCCTTTATAGAATATATTTGTGTTTCTACTTTTTCTAATTCATTATGTTCTATATAATATGCCAACTTTTCTTGATAATTGTTCCATACATTCTCTATATTTGCTATTCTTTCAGAAATTACTTTATTATTTTCTTTATTAATACTTGATTCTTTTAGTAGATTAAGTTCTTTATCTATATAACTAACACATTCTTTTGTATAATTTTGAGTTAATATGTTTGCAATTATTATTATTATAAATATTAAAATACATATGAATAATTCTTTTTTCATTTATACTCCTTATCTATTCTATACACACTTACAAAGTTACTTTATTACTTTTAACTAATTTTTTTGGCAAAAAATATCTCCCTTTTCATTTATGGTTACAATCAAAGCTTCTTCCGGCACAATTCCAAATTCGCTTACTTGTTTTTTTAGCCAATTATAATCTTTTTTTAATATCTTTAGATTATCATATAAAACTTTTCCATCTAAAACTAAATCATATGTTATTCCTTCATATTCTGGTTTTATTCCAAAATCTTGTGGTATTGTATTTCTTTTTTCTGGTTTTTGTATTACAGTAATTTGACCATTTGTTTCTAATATGGCATACTCAACATCTGCTATATTTACAATATTATTTCCTCTTAGCCTTTCTTCTAATTCATTTATAGTAAATCTCTCTTTTTTTAATTTTTTTGAATCTATTTTTCCTTTGTTAATTAGTATAGATGGTTTTCCACATAATATTTGTCTTATTTTTATGCTTTTCATATTTAAAATGGAAATAACTAAATGCATTACAAGCAGTGCTAATATTGGAATTATTCCATTTGTTATTGGAATTCCTACATCAGCCATAGGAATAGATGCTAAATCTGCTATCATTATTGAAATAGCAAGTTCAAATGGTTGAAGTTGACCTATTTCTCTTTTTCCCATTAATCGCATAACCACTAAAACAATTATGTATAAAATAATTGATCTAATAAATATAATTAACATATTTTTTCCTTTCTATTAATTTAAAATAAATTTTTTATTGTATGGGAAAAATCGACTTTTTATTTGATATTTCAGTATTCCTAACGATTTTTTCTATACAACAAGGTTAAGTTTCCTTGGTTAGAGCGTATTTGCGAAGCAAAACGCTCATTCGGCGAAGCCACTTTTCTTATTATTTTTTGCATTTTTTTATTTATTATTCGTTTTAATTTATATTATTTTGAATAAATTTTTTTTTTTAGTTAATACTAAAAGTAATATCAAAGATTATTTTTATATTGTTTTTTAATTTATATTTCATTTTTTAGTATAAATTTAAATAGTCTTTGTTTATATAATAAGAATAATGTATTTTTCTTTTTATCTATTTAAATAGAATTAAGGAGGTTTATATGGAAAATAATCAGGCTCAAACTAGAAGTAATAATAATTCAATGGTTTTACAGATTTTAGGAAGATTAATTACTGCTGGTATAGTTTTAGCTGTAACAGCTTTCTTTACACCTGGATTTCAAATTAGTAATATTTGGGCTTTAGCAGCAGGTACAATAGTTCTTACTCTTATGGATTATTTAATTACTAAATTTACTGGTTTACATGCAAGTGCTTTTGGTAAAGGATTTGTAGGTTTTGTTTTAGCTGCTGTAGTATTATATTTAACTCAATACTTTGTTGCTGGGTACACAATTTCTTGGATTGCTGCAATAGTTGGCGCTTTAGTTTACGGTGTTGTTGACTATTTCTTACCAGGTGAACAATAATACCATTCACAAAAACAAATAAAGGTTATCAATTTGGTAACCTTTATTTTGTTGTATAGAAAACTTTACTTATTTATATAAAAAATATATAATATTAATGTAATAATAATTAGGAGTAGTATATGAGAAATATAATTGTAGATGAAAAATTTAATAATAAAAAATTAAGTGATTTTCTTTATTTTAATTTTAATGGTTTAAGTAAAAATACTTTATATAAAGCATTTAGGAAAAAAGATATACGAGTTAATAACATAAAAATTAGTGAAGACACTATAATTAGCCAAGGAGATACCATTACAGTATATATAATTGATGATTTGCTATTTAAAACATTTAATATTGAAACAATATATGAAGATATTAATATTTTAATTGTTAATAAACCTAATAACTTAGAAGTAACAGGTAAAGATTCTTTAACATCTATATTAGAAAAAAAATATTCATATA
>CALXYR010000072.1 GCA_944393025.1 uncultured Clostridia bacterium
AACTTGTAATAAACCTCCTGTACAATCACCACACGCATATAAACCATCTACTGTTGTTTCCATATTATCATTTGTAAATATATTGTTTCCTTTTACAACAGCTCCTATTTTTCTTGCTAAATCTGTACTAGATGCTGTTCCTATTGCAACAAAAACTCCATCTATTTTTTTTATATTATTATTTGCAAATTCCACTTCTTCTATTACATTATTTCCTCTAAATTCTCTTATTGGTGTTTCATTTATTTCAAAGTCAGATGTACTTCTATTTTCTATTATTTCTTCGCCATTTGTTAAAATGGTAACTGATTTTGCAATTGGTTTTAATGTTTCTGCTTCATGTATTGCATAATTCCCATTACCTATAACTGCAACATTTTTATTTCTATAAAAAAATCCATCACAAATAGCACAATAACTTATACCTTTTCCTTCAAATTCTTTTATTCCTTTTACATTTGGTGCTGTTCTATTTGTTCCTGTTGCAATTATAACATATTTTGCCTCATATTCTCTATTTACTGTTGTGACTATAAAATTATTTTCTAAATTTATATTTGTTACCTCATCTTTTACTATAGGAATATTTAAATCCTGTACTTGTTTTATTCCTATATTATATAACTCTTCACCCGAAATAGATTTAACTCCATAATAATTTTCTATTTTGCTAGCTTTTTTTAATGCTGAATTTTCATCTGTTATTATACATACATTTTTTCTTGCTCTTTTTAAATAAATACTTGCAGATATTCCAGCTGGTCCGCTTCCTATTACTATAACATCATACATAATTATTCTCCTATTAATTTAAATATATACCATTTACTTCTTAATATTCATCTTTTGAAGTATTTATTTTTAGCAACTTAAATACTTCAACTATAAATATTGGTAATATTACAAGTAATATTATTTCTAATATATTGTTCATAGGTAATATTGGAATACTAAATATATGTCTTAATCCAGGTATAAACAATATTATAAGCATAAGTGCTGCAGATAACGCTATTGCTCCAAGTAATACTTTATTATTGAATGGATGTGTTTTAAATATTGATTTTTTATTATTTCTTATATTAAATACATGTACAAGTTCTGAAAAAGCTAATGTAACAAATGCCATTGTTTGACCAATTTCTACTTTTACTTCTTGCTTTTCTACTATTTCTGCTCCATTTGATAAAGCTTCTTCTAAATTTTCTATTTCATCAACACTATAGATTTTATTTTCTATTTTAATCATTGTAGGTAATTGTTCATCTGGTGTTGATAGGCCTATTATAAAGGCTGCTAGTGTAAGAAGTCCAATCATAAATCCTTGATATACAACTCTAAAACTCATTCCTTTAGTAAATATACCTTTTTGTTTTTTTGGTTTTCTATTCATTACATCATCTTCAGCTGGGTCAACTGCTAAAGCTAAAGCTGGAAGTGAATCTGTAACTAAGTTTATCCATAATATATGAATTGGTAATAATACTTCAATTAAATTTACATCTATTCCAAATGTACTACTAATCCATGGTGTAATTAATATAGCTATAAATAATGCTACTATTTCTCCAACATTACTTGAAAGTAAGAATTGAATTGCTTTTAAAATATTATCATAAATTCTTCTACCTTCTTCTACTGAAGATACTATTGTTGCAAAATTGTCATCTGTTAATATTACATCTGCAGCTTCTTTTGATACATCTGTACCAACTATTCCCATTGCACAACCAATATCTGCTGTTTTTAATGCTGGAGCATCATTTACGCCATCTCCTGTCATAGCAACTATTTCTCCATTTGCTTGCCATGCTTTTACAATACGAACTTTATGTTCTGGAGATACTCTTGCATAAACCGAATATTGCCTAATATTTTTAGTTAATTCTTCATCAGACATTTCTTCTAATTCTGCACCTGTTATTGCTTCATTTTCATTTTCTAATATTCCTAGTGATTTAGCTATTGCAACTGCTGTAATTTTATGATCTCCTGTAATCATTACTGTTTTTATTCCTGCTGTCTTACATTTTTCTACTGCATGTTTTACTTCTTCTCTTGGCGGATCTATCATACCAACCATTCCAACAAATACTAAGTCTTTTTCTATATTTTTCATTTCTTCATCTGTTGGCTCATGGTCAAGTTCTTTATATGCCATTGCTAAAACTCTTAATGCATCTTTTGCCATTCCTACATTATATTCACTTATTGTTGATTTAAATTCATTTAAATTTTCTTTTACTTCTCCATTTATTTCATATTTAGTACATTTTGCTAAAAGTTCATCAATTCCACCTTTGGTATATACTATATATTTATCTCCAAATTTATTTACAGTTGTCATAAGTTTTCTGTCTGAATCAAATGGAATTTCTTTTATTCTTGGTAATGATAATGCTATTTCTACATCAAAATTTATTTTAAATCCTAAATCTATTAGTGCTGTTTCTGTAGGATCACCTGTTAATACATTATTTTCTCCTATCTTTGTATCATTACATAATGTACTTATATACATTAGTTTTTTTAGTTCTTGATTTATCTCTTTAATTTCATCTAATTTTAATACTTTACCATTTATAAAAACTTTTTGTACAGTCATTTTATTTTGTGTTAGTGTCCCTGTTTTATCTGAACATATAACTGTAGCACTTCCTAAAGTCTCTACTGCTGGTAATTTTTTTATTATAGCATTTTTCTTTACCATTCTTTGAACACCTATTGCCAAAACTATAGTAGATACAGCAGCTAGCCCTTCTGGAATGGCTGCAACTGCTAAGCTTACTGCTGTCATAAACATATCTATTACATTTTTTCCGTAAGCAATGCCTATAACAAATATTAATATACATATAGCTAAAGCTGCTATTCCAAGTGTTTTTCCTAATTTATTTAACTTAATTTGAAGTGGTGTAGCAGTGCCTTCTGTTTCATTTATTATACTAGCAATTTTTCCAACCTCTGTATTCATTCCAGTTTCTACAACAATGCCTTTTCCTCTTCCATAAGTTATAAGTGAAGATGAAAATAGCATATTAGTTCTATCTCCAATTCCAACTTTTTCATCAGTTATAATTTCTGAAGTTTTATCTACTGGTACAGACTCTCCTGTAAGGGATGCTTCTTGAGATTTTAAATTTATACTTTCAATTATTCTTAAATCAGCAGGTACATAATCTCCTGTATCTAAAACAACAATATCGCCTGGAACTAATTCTCTAGATTGCACTACTTCAATTTTTCCATTACGAATAACTTTTGCAACATGTGAACTTAATTTTTGTAATGCTTCTAATGATTTTTCTGCTTTTGATTCTTGTACTACTCCTATTATTGCATTAACAATAACAACTATTAAGATAATAAAAGAATCTGTTACACCTTCACCCTTCATATAGCCTACTATTCCTGATACTATTGCCGCAATTATTAAAACAATTATCATAAAATCTTTAAATTGTTCTAAAAATTTAATAAATAAACTTTTTTTCTTTTTAGCTTTTAGCTCATTAAAGCCGTGTACACCTCTACTTTTTTCTACTTGTTCATTATTAAGTCCTAAATTAATATTGGTTTTTAATTTTTTTTCAATATCATCTATACTATAATTAAACCAATTTTTTTCCATATTTTTACACTCCTTCTTTAGATTTTACAATAAAACAATTCCCCTTCATATGAAAATAAAAGACTTTATTAAAATTTATATTTATAATATAAATCTAAAAAGTCTTGCTTACCTATAATAAGGTTACTAACCATGCTACAAAAGCTGTGATGTTGATTAGTAGTTATTAAGCTACTCCCTTTTTTCTATAATATTAAACTTGCTACATATCTAAATTTATTTTTATAATTTAGCTAAGCAACCTTTTTACCACTTCATTAATTGTTTTTCCATCTGATGAAGCTCCTATTTTTTCTTTTGCTGATTTCATTACTTTTCCCATATCTTTAATTGAGGTTGCTCCTTGTTCTTCAATTACTTCTTTAACAATTTTTTCTACTTCGTCTATTGATAATTGCTTTGGTAAATATTCAGCTAATATTTCTATTTCTTCTTTTATTGTATTTATTAAATCTTCTCTATTACTTTTTTCATAATCTGCCAACGAATCTTTTCTTTTTTTAGATTCCTTTGCTATTATTTCTATAATTTGATTATCATCTAATGTTATTTGTTTATCTTTTTCTACTTGTAAAATTGCTGCTCTTACCATTTGTATTACATTCTTTCTAATAACATTCTTATCTTTCATACAATTTTTTAAATCTTCTAATAATTTTTCTTTTAACATAAATTTTCTGAGTATAAAATTCTCAGTCTTCCTCCCTTCATTATATCTACTATGGTATTATACCATACTTTATAATATTTATATGTTTTTTATAGAATTTATATAAATCAAAGTGATTATATATTATTTTTTTATCTATTTCAACATTTTGAACATATTTTTATTATAATATATGACAAACAGCCTATCTTTATTAAAATAGGCTGTTTTAATGAAATTAATTCATTTTGTCAGTAATATTTTTTATTGTATAGGAAAAATCAAAGATTTTGACTATACAACAAGGTTAAGTTTCCTTGGGATGTGCATATTTGCGAAGCAAAATGCACATGTGGCGAAGCCACTTTTCTTATTGTATAGGAAAAATCGATAGATTTTGACTATGCAACAAGATTAGGCATCCTTAGACTGTCCGAGCGAAGCGAGTGACATGTATTTCGCACTTGCTTCAGAGGCATACTTGGCGAAAT
>CALXYR010000073.1 GCA_944393025.1 uncultured Clostridia bacterium
GTTAGACAAACAATTTCTAAATGGGAACAAGGTTTGTCAGTACCTGATGCAGAAATGTTAATCTCAATATCAGAAGTCTTTGAAATACCTGTAAGCACATTACTTGGAGAAAATATTTCTGAATCTAAAGTAGATGATTTAAAAGCTATTTCTGAAAAACTTGAGATAATAAACTTACAATTATCACAAAGAAAAAAAGAGAGAAGAAAAATAGTTCATTGGTTACTAATTTCAGTATGTATAGTTATAATAATTATTTTTATAGCTTTGATTTTGTTAAATAGTCCATACTTAAATTGGGATTATAGTAGCCCTGAAAATGCTGTTTTAGGAGTTGCGTTTCATTCTTTTGAATGGTTATTTATTAGAATATCACCGATTATCTTTATTGGATTAATCATTGGAATTTTCTTGACTAGAAAGAAAGATTAAAATTATTTTTTAGAAATTATTTAGATTACAACTTATATTTCTAAATTACTTTATACGAAAGTATAGAGTAATTTTTTTATTCATGATATAATACTATAAATTGTAATTTGTAAAGGGGAGTACAAATGGGAAAGCATATTCTTGAAATTCAAAATTTAACAAAGTATTATGGTAAAATAAAAGGAGTAGAGAACTTATCTCTAAAATTAAAAGAAGGAGAAATTTTTGGATTTATTGGGCCTAATGGAGCAGGAAAATCTACAACTATTCGTTCAATCATGAATCTAGTAAACAAAACAAGTGGAAAGGTTTTAATAGAAAATGAAGAATTTAATAAAGACAATGTAAAACTAAAAGAAAAGATAGGGTATTTACCAAGTGAAATTTATTTATATGATGATTTGACAGTAAAAGAAATGCTAGATTATCATGAGGGTTTTTATAAAAAAAATATTCATAATAGAAGAATGGAATTGGTAAAAAAACTCGAATTAGATGAAAAAAAGAAAATAGAAGATTTATCATTAGGTAATCTAAAAAAACTAGGAATTATTTTAGCTTTTATGCATGAGCCAAAATTATTAATTTTGGATGAACCTACAAGTGGGCTTGACCCGATTATGCAAAATGTATTTTATGAGTTATTAAAAGAAGAAAAAGAAAAAGGAAATACAGTATTTTATTCAACACATATTTTAAATGAAGTATCAAAAATATGTGATAGAGTAGGAATTATAAAAGAAGGTAAGCTGATTAAAGTTGAAAAAATAGAAGATTTATCTAAAAAGAGTTTGACACTTGTTACAATAACATCTAGCCAAGCAAAAGAAATTAAAGAAGATTTAAAAGTAAATGTTATTTTGGAAGAAGGAAATACTATTAAGTTTGGAAACAATTTACTACCAGATGAATTAATAAAAAAACTTTCAAAATATACAATAGATAGAATATTAATTGAAGAAGCAACAATAGAAGATATGTTTTTGCACTATTACCAATAGGAGGAAAAAATATGTTTAAAAGAGAAATGAAAATAAATTTAAAAAGTTTTATAATTTGGACATCTATTTTAATAGGATTATTATTAGTGGTATTTTTAGTTTATCCATCTATTATAAATAATGAAAACATTGAAATGATGAATGAAATGATGAAAATGTTTCCAGAAGAAATGTTAAAAGCATTTAATATGGATATTTCAAGCATTGATTCAGCTTTCGGATGGCTTAAAACAGAAGGATTTGTATTTATACTTTTAATAACAGGAATTTACAGTGCAATTTTAGGCTCAAACATTTTATTAAAAGAAGAAAGTGACAAAACAATAGAATACTTAAATAGTGTGCCAGTAACAAGAAAAAACATAGTAATAAGTAAGATGTTATGTGGTTTTTTATATATTACTTTAATGATAGCAATAATTGGAATATTTAATTTTATAGGATTAAGTTTGAGTGGAGATTTTGATAAAAAATTATATATATTATTAAGTTTAACACCATTGTTTTCATCAATAGTAATATTTTCGGTATGTCTGTTTTTATCTACCTTTACACATAAAACAAAGAAGATGTTCGGAATTAGCCTAGGAATTGTGTTTGCAAGTTATTTCTTGAATATTATATCTGAAATGGGAGAGAGTACAGAATTTCTAAAATATATATCAATATTTACTTTATCGGATATACGCAATGTAATTGTAAATGTATCAATTAATCCATTAATGGTTTTATTATCAATAGGAATCACATGTGTATTTATGATTCTAACTATGTCTCATTATCAGAAAAAAGAACTAGTATAAGAAATAGAGCAAATTCTGAAAAAACAGATTACATTATAAGTAGTTGGCATAGTGGTAAATATAATTAATCTATTAAAAAATAGTATTTTGAAAGGAGTATGTTATGAACAAAGAAAAAATATTTAGAGTTTTAACACTTATATTTATGATAATAACTTTTATAGGTGCAGGATATGTGTTGATTAACAAAGGAAAAGTAAATGCAGGCTATGCTGTAGTTCCAAGTTTATTTTGTGCCATATTTTCTCAGTTAGCGGTTTATGAAAAATTTAAGAAAGAAAAAAACAAGTAATTTGTAGGGAACTTATTTATGGAAGATAAAAAATTAGTTGTATTTTATAGTTATACAGGACATACAAGACATATTGCAAATATAATAAAGGAAAAATTGAATTGTGACATTTTAGAAATTAAACCTGTTAAGCCATATTCTACAGATTATAACACAGTAGTAGATCAATACCAAAATAATGAAAGAGCAAAGGAAACACCAATAATAGAAAAAATAGATATTGATTTAAATGAATATAGTAAAATAATAGTAGGAACACCTGTGTGGTGGTATACTATAACACCTCCAATAAGAACATTCTTAAAAGAAAATGATTTATCAGGAAAGACAATTATTCCTTTTGCAACAAATGCAGGCTGGTTAGGAAGAACTTTCAAAGAGATAGAAGATTTATGTCCAAATTCAAACATTGGAAAAGAAATGAATATTGTTTTCACAGAAGATTATAATAAAAATGATTTAGTAACAGAATTTGAAGAAATTGAAAAATGGATAAATTTAATATAGAATAAAAGAAAGGGTATTGTGATTTTATGGAAAAACAAACAGCAGGTAGAGAAAATTTAGGAAAATTAGCACCAAAATTTGCAGAGTTAAATGATGATGTGCTATTTGGAGAAGTATGGAGCAGAGAAGATAAATTATCTCTAAGAGATAGAAGTATGATAACAATATCGGCTCTTATGGCTCAAGGATTATTTCCCCAATTAAAATCTCATTTTGAAATAGGAAAAAAACACGGAATAACAAAAGAAGAAACAGTAGAAATAGTTACACAAATAGCTTTTTATGCAGGATGGCCTAAAGCTTGGAGTG
The DNA here is from genome assembly GCA_944393025.1 of uncultured Clostridia bacterium. Classification (GTDB taxonomy): domain Bacteria; phylum Bacillota; class Clostridia; order TANB77; family CAG-508; genus CALXVA01. The sequence continues at coordinate 3,345 of CALXYR010000073.1, forward strand.
CATTTTCATTAATAAAAGAAGTTTATAGTGATGAAGAAGTAAATGAAACCCATGGCGGGATTTTTGGAATGGGTGAACCAAATGTAAACTTTGAAAAATATTTTATAGGTAATTCATATTTAAAACCATTAACTAAAACAGAAAATATTTCTATTGCAAATGTTACATTTGAGCCTGGTTGCAGAAATAATTGGCATATACACAAGGCAGACAAAAATGGTGGTCAAATATTAATATGTGTTGAAGGAGAAGGTTGGTACCAAGAAGAAGGAAAAGCAGCACAAAGTTTAAAGCCGGGAGATGTAGTAACAATACCTGCTAATGTAAAACATTGGCATGGAGCAAAAAAAGATTCATGGTTTAGCCATTTGGCAGTAGAAGTTCCAGGAGAAAATACAAGCAATGATTGGCTAGAACCTGTTACAGATGAGGAATATAATAAATTGTAAAAAACATTAAAAGTAGAAGGTGGTAAGAATGTAAATTGCAGAGGTATGTAGAAAATATAATATAACAGCAGATACAATAAGATATTATGAAAAAATAGGATTATTACCGAAAATACCTAGAACAAAGAATGGAATAAGAGACTTTGATGAAGAAGCTTGTAAATGGATAGAATTTATAAAATGTATGAGAAATGCAGGTATGGAAATTGAAATTTTATTAGAATATGTTAATTTATTTAAAAAAGGAAAGTCCACAGTACAAGAAAGAAGATGTTTATTAGAAGAGCAAAGAGAAAAATTAATAGAGAAGCAAAATAATATAAGTGCTACAATAAAAAGATTAGATTATAAACTAGAGTTATATGACGACATTATTTCAGGAAAAAGAAAAGACTTTACTGAAACAATATAGAGATATATTTAGTATATAAAGTATACATGTTTTCCTAATATGTATACTTTTTTAAAATTTTTATACATATTGGTTGAATATATATACATAATATGATAATTTATATATATTGAGGTAAGATTATAAAATTATTATCAGAAAATTAATCACTAAAAAATAGTAATTTATAAGTAGGAGGTATTGTATGTTAATTACAGGAATTTTAATTACAATAGTTGCAATTTTTATGCTTTTAGTTCCTCAATTTTTTATGAGGCTTAAAAACCCTAGAATTCCAGATAAATTATTAAAGAATCCTAAAATGAAAGTTGTTCTTAGAGTATGGGGTGGCATTTTTGTAGTAGTGGGAATTTTATTAATTATTTTCTCAATTATTTAATGGCAACTTACAATTTCTAAATTACTTTAAAGAAAGTATAGAGTAATTTTTCTTTTTATGATATTATAATAAAAATAATAATTT
>CALXYR010000074.1 GCA_944393025.1 uncultured Clostridia bacterium
TTATACATATTTTATCTTTTTTAGGAAAATATATACTATATATAAATTAGTTGGAGGAATATATGAGTTTTATAGATAGTTTCAAAAAAATATTTTTTCCAATAGAAGAACCTTCTCACAATTTTTCTATGCCAAGTAATAATGAAATAAATTCTAATACTAATGATATTGAATTTGATAATGATGTAACAGATATATTTTCAAGTATAGATGTAAATATTGAATATTTGAAAGTTAAATATAATCTTTTAATAAACAGTGACATAATTCTTAGAGAATTTACATTAATTGCCAGAAATAAACAGTATAGAGCTTTTTTGCTTTTTGTTGATGGTATGGTAAACATTGATTTGGTAAATAATTATGTTTTAAAACCTTTGATGCTAAAAAATACTGCCAACTCATTTGATGGTAGCCAAAATCAAATAATATCCGAAGCAGTAACAAATAATATTACAGTAAGAAAAGTAAAAAAATTTGATGTAAAAGAATATATTTTAAATTCTTTACTACCACAAAATAATGTAAAAACCGAAACAAAATTCAAAAATATAATTTCTTATGTTAATTCTGGAGATTGTATTCTTTTTGTTGATACTCTTAATATTGTTTTTGATATTGATGTAAAAGGATTTAAGATACGAAGTATATCAAAACCAGAAAATGAAGTAGTAATTCGCGGTCCACAAGAAGCATTTATTGAAAGTATTCGTGTTAATACTACTTTAATTAGAAGAATTATTAATAATGAAAATTTAATTATTGAAAATATAAAAATAGGAAGTTTAAGTCAAACTGCCTGTGCTTTATGCTATATGAAAAACATAGCTAATGATGATTTAGTTGCTGAGGCAAAATACAGATTAAATAATATTAATATTGATTATCTTATTTCTTCTGGTCAATTGGAACAATTAATTGAAGACAATAGTAAATATAGTTTACCTCAAATAATTGCAACAGAAAGACCAGATAAGGTAGCTACACATTTACTTGAAGGAAGAGTTGTAATCTTAGTAAATGGTAGTCCTTATGCTTTAGTTGTTCCTGCTACTTTTATTGATTTTTTAGAATCTCCAGAAGATAATAATATAAAATTTCAATTTGCAAATTTATTAAAAATAATTAGAATTTCAGCATTTATGATAACATTACTTTTACCTGGTATTTATGTAGCAATAACTAGTTTTCATCAAGAATTCGTACCTACTGAACTGCTTTTTGCAATAGTTGCATCAAGAGCAACAGTTCCATTTTCTATAATTTTTGAAATACTTATTATGGAATTATCTTTTGAACTTATTAGAGAAGCTGGACTTAGAGTTCCTACCCCCATAGGCCCAACTCTTGGTATAATTGGTGCTTTAATTATTGGCCAAGCTGCTGTTGATGCTGGAATTGTAAGCCCAATATTAATTATTATTGTTGCTATAACTGGTATAACCTCTTTTGCAATTCCTGATTATTATTTAGCATTTCATTGTAGAGTTAGTAGGTTTGCTTATATAATTTTAGGTTATCTTGCAGGGCTTTTAGGAATTGCTGTTGGTGCATTTATTCATTTATTAATTGCAACTAAAATTCAATCATTTGGAGTATCATATTTAGATCCATATATACCTTCTAAAGGAAAAATATTTAATGGAATTTTTACTGCACCTACCTGGAAAAGAGAAAAAAGAGCTGATTTTTTAGATACTAAAAAAATTGAAAAACAAGAACATATTAGCATGAAATGGAAATACCCTAACCAGTAATTTCTATGAAAACACTTAATTTTAGAAAGGAGCATTTTTATGAACTATACTAAACTTGGAAATTTTGAAGCTATTTGTTTAATAGTAGTATTATTTATAAATCATATAGTACTTAACTTACCTCAAATGATTTTAAATGGTTCTGGCTCCGCTTCTACTCTAAATGCTATATATATACTTATACTAGTTCTTATTTTTACAATAGTTATATTAAAACTTTTTAAAAAGTTTATTGGTTTAGATATAATAGATATTTCTGAATATCTTGGTGGAAAAACTTTAAAAATAATTATTGGAATATTGTGTATTTCCTATCTTATATTAGAAACTGTTTTTTTACTTAGAATGTTTTCTAAAAATTTGCTTTTAGTATATTTTCAAAATTATCCAGTGTCTTTTATAATATTTTTATTTTTATTTGTTGGAGTTGTATCAAATATAATTGGAAAAAAATCTATTATAAAATCAAATACAATAATTGTTCCTATAGCACTATTTAGTATTCTCTTTACTTTTATATTTGTTGCAGATTTACTAAAAATAGAGCGCTCATTACCTATATTTTATAATGGTACAAGTCAAATATTTTTAACAGGTGCATGTAATGTTTTTGCATTTAACGGCTTATTCTTTTTATTTTTTATTTCTCCTCTTTTAAATAAAAAAGAAGACACCTCAAAGGTAGCATTTTGGTCTGTATTAATCTGTGGCATATTTTTAATTTTATCTATAGCGACTTTAGTATTTGCTTTTTCAGATATTTACACAGTAAGTAGATTGTCTCCTATTTATTTTATAATTATAAATAGTAGACTCAGTGCTTTTTTAGAAAGACCAGAAGTAATATTTATATTTATATGGACTTTGGCTCTTATGTCTTTCATAAACATAGCTATAATGTTTGTACTTAATATATTTAAAAAATTAAGTAATGTAAAGGAAGCTAAACATTTGAGTGTAACAGTATGTACTATTATTTTTGTAATCACAATGTTACTTAACCATATTTTTGCTTTTGAAGAAATAGCAAATTCATTTTATAAATTTGCAACATTAATATTAGTGTTTGGCATTTTCACTTTAATACTAATATTTGCTAATATTAAAAAGAAATTATTAAATAAATGATGATTGGAGGTTAAAATGAACTACAAAGCACAAAAATTTTTTGCAATTATTATATTAACCATTCTACTAATTGTTTCTAGCTCTAGTTATTATGGAATAAAAGGAATAGATAATTTAGCATATGTTTTAGCTATTGGTTTAGATATTGGAAAAGACAATAAATTAAAATTAAGTTTGCAAATGTCTGTTCCAAATGGTGAAGAAAGTAGTTCTAGTAGTTCTTCTCAATCTTCTTCTTCAGTAGTAAACTCAATAGAATGTACTTCTATTAATAGTGGTATATCTCTTTTTAATAGTTTTTTAGGAAAAGAAGTAACTTTATCACATTGTAAAGTTTTAGTTATTTCAGAAGAATTAGCATCAAAAGGAATAAGTGAATATTTATATACACTAACAAACGACATACAATTTCGTACAGATTCTAATATAATAATTAGTAAATGTGATGCAGAATCATTTTTAAAATATTCTACTCCTCTTTTAGATAAAGTTTCTGCTAGATATTATGAAATTGCGCCTACTTCAAGTGAATATACAGGATATACGGAAAGCATAACATGTAATGAGTTTTTTAACTCTATAAATGATAAAGTTTCTGATCCTATTGCAATTTTAGGTTCAATAAATGTTTCAGATACACATAAAAGTTCTTTAAATAAAAATTCTTATTTACTAGCAGGACAAACTCCTATTTCTGGCGAAACAAGTGTTGAAACAATGGGGCTTGCAGTATTTAGTGATGATAAATTAGTTGGAGAATTAACTGGCTTAGAATCAATTTGTCATTTAATTATTTCTAATAAATTAGAAAATTCTCAAATTAGAATTCCAAGCCCTATTGAACAATTAAAATATATTGATTTATATATAGAAATTGATAAAAATACTAAAAATTCTTTATACCTAGTAAATAGTTCTCCTTATATTACTTCTAATGTAAAAATTTCTGCAAGAATTCAATCTTTAAATAGCAACATAGATTTGGATAATGAAACAGTTATTTCTAAAATTGAAGCTTATGCTGAAAAATACTTAGAATATAATTTATACAATTATTTATATAAAACCTCTAAAAGTTTTAATGCAGATATAGATAATTTTGGATTATATGCATTAAAATATTTTACTAACATATCTGATTTTGAAAAATATAACTGGAGTCATCATTATAAAGATGCATTTTTTAAGGTTAATGTTGATGTTGAACTAAGATCTAGCTATTTGTTAGTTAATACTTCAAAGGAGGAAGAATAATGTTCATTGTTATTTTAATTTCATCTATATATGCATTTCTTGAAACAAGTATTACC
>CALXYR010000075.1 GCA_944393025.1 uncultured Clostridia bacterium
ATCAAATATAAATGCAAAAAATATAATATTTGAAGATGAAAATGAAATTGTAAAAAATAAACAAGAAAAAGAAAAGTTTACTAAAAAAATAATAATTTTTGCCAGTGTACTAATTGTATATTGGGTGATATATTAATAATATTTGAGAAAGAAAAGAAATACGAAGTAACAGAAATTAATGAAGAAGAATTATTTAAAAAATATAATCCATTACTTGCTGGATGTATACAAGGAAGTAGAGAAATTTTGGCAAGAGATATAATTGGAGTAATCTTAAATTTAATTGAAAAGAAAAATATAAATTTAGAGATTTTTCCAAGTACAATGGAAAAAGAAGGCTATGAATATTATATTTCAAAAAATAATGAAAATGGAATGGATATAATAGAAAGGTTTATATACAACTGGATTTTTGAAAAACAAAAACCAAAAGTTAATTTACAAAAAAGATTAGAAGAAATTGCAAAAGAAAAAGAATCAAATGAAAGATTTAAAACATTGAATAATATAACAAAAAGAACAGCAAATAAAATAGGAGCAAACAATGCAAAAGTACCAATATTTTTAAGAATTATAAATGTAGGGATACTGATAGTTGCAATTATAGAAGTAGTAAATCATATATTATTTAATAGATTTGATGTATACACAAAATAGTATTGACATTAATATTTTCACCAGCTAAATATTTAATCGCAGATGAAATGCTTATAGGAATTGCTGTATTAATTGTTCTAACAGATAATTTAATGTTAAAAAATAATGATGAAATATTAGAAGACTATTCTAGATTAAATTTATTAAAAGATAAATTAGATGATTATAGCTTATTAGATGAAAAAGATATTGAACATTTAGAATTATGGGGTAAATATTTATGCTATGCTGTAAGTTTTGGAATTGGAGAAAAAATTATAAAAAAACTAAAAGGATTATACATAGATGATGATTTAATGAAACTTGTAGAAAGTAGTAAAATGATTGAATATATATCAACTGATTTTTACATGTTTTACACATACACAAGCCTAAGTAATAGATTTATAAAAAGATATGCAAATGCCATAAAAAAAGTAACACCTAGTTCAGGAGGAAGTGGAAGTGGACATGGAGGAGGATTCTCTGGTGGAGGAGGATTTTCAGGAGGAGGCGGTCGCCGGAGGTGGCGGTGGAGCTTTCTAAACGATTAAATTGTAAATAGCCCATATAAAAAACTACATTTCATTTATAATTGTAATTTCAAGTAAATGAATACGAGCAAACATCAACTAATTTGTTTGCTCGTGTTTTAATAATAATTACTTTCTACATTCAAATTTAATTTGATGTATCCATCATTAGCAAATTATAAATTTATTGTTATTTTCAATAATACGAACTGTTTCATCAATAGATAAGTCAGTTGTATTTAATATATTCTTAATATCATAATTTTTACTTTTAAAACTATTTAATAAAGTAATACAGCGCTCCCTCATTTGAAAATTTTCAGGTCTCATCTTATCTCTTAAAAGTAATGTATTTTCATCAACTAATAGAACAATGAATTTAATATTGTATTCTTTAAAATTAGATTTTATAAATTCTAAATTCTCAGGGGTAACAATATAATTAAAAACTACATCGAACCCATCTTCTAAATAGACTCTGATTGTATTTATGCAGACTTTCCAAAAAGTTTGCAAATGATTTCCTTCTTTCCAAGCAGGTATATATCCACCAATAACTTGATGATAAATATCGTCACCTTCTACTAAAACAGATTTTTTTTTAAGCTCTGCTATCTTTTGAGAGACGGTACTTTTGCCCACTCCTGCTGGACCAGTTATTACATATAGGTTTTGCATTTCTAATTAACCTCCTAGCATTTTTTTATTGTATAGGAAAAATCGATAGATTTTGACTATGCAACAAGGTTAGGCATCCTTAGACTGTCCGAGCGAAGCGAGTGACATATATTTCGCACTTGCTTCAGAGGCATACTTGGCGAAATGCCTTTCTTATATTATATATTTTTAGCATATTGCCTCCAGATAGTTTTTTATAAATTAGATATATTATAGAACAATAAAAACTATTAGTAAATAATTTATATAAAAGATGTTTAGAGCCATTGAGAAAAAAATCGTTTTATGGTATATATATAAATAATTAATATTAGGAGGACTCAGTATGGATTTAACAATTGATGTAGAAGATTACAAATAATAGATGAATACCATTAGTACCTGAAATAGTTAAAGAAATGCTAAAAGAAAATAAATTTCCAGTTCATAAAATAAATAAAGAGATATAAAATCATGAAAATCTTATCCATATTTATAGACAGATTTAAAATAATATTGTAAAATAATAAACATAGGAAATTGATAATTAGTGGAACGGTTTTGCCACCCAATATTATACGATTCATCGTAGGAAAGGCGGGTGGTGTTTATGGTTAAAGTAATACTATTTTTTATAATATCATTAATGTTATCTTTAACATTAAACGTTGCCTTGATGTCAGTTCTGTATAAGAACTGGGTAAATAAGCAACTACATAAATAAAAAATAAACCATTCTACTTTTGACAGGGTAAATGGTTTATTAAAACTTTCTCTGGCAAAACCGTGTCTAACGGAATTGTCATTTCCTATTTTTATTATACTCTAATTATAATATTAAAGTCAAGAAAGTATGAAAAAATTATATAATATTGATGATTTAGATATAAAAAGGAGACAAGCAATGAGTCTTAAAATTATATATGGCAGATCAGGAAGCGGAAAAAGCACATACATATTTAATGAAATAGCAAATAAAATAGAAAATAATCCTAAAAGAAAAATATATATTATAACACCAGAACAATTTTCATTTACAGCAGAGAAAAAATTATTAGATTCAGTATCTACTTCTGCTGTTATTTCTGCTGAAGTACTTACTTTTAATCGTATGGCGTATAGAGTAATGAAAGAAACACGGAAATGGAAAAGTAAAAAATTTATCATCATCTGGTAAATCAATGCTTATATATAATATTCTTTCTGAGCAAAAAAACAATTTAAAATTTATAGGAAAGTCTTCTGAAAATGTAGAATTAATTGGGACTCAAATAACTGAGTTTAAAAAACATGGAATTACAGTAGAAAATTTAAAATCTGCTATGGAAAACACAAAGAGTGAATATTTAAAAACAAAAATCAGAGATATGTTAAATGTGTATGAAAAATATATTGAGGAAATTTCAAATGAGTATATAGATGAAAATGATAGTTTAACAATACTTGCAGAAAATCTAGATTTAATACATGAATTTGATAATGTAGATATTTATATAGACGAATTTGTAGGATTTACTCATCAAGAATATGAAATTTTAAGAAAATTACTTGTAAAAGCACATGAAGTAAGTATAACAGTTTGTACAGATGATACAAATTTAATCTCAAGCCCAGATACAGATGTATTTTATGCAAATAAATTGACATTAGATAAAATATATTATGTGGCAAAACAAGAAGGGGTAAAGATAGAAAAACCGGTATTTTTGGATAATAGTTATAGATTCAAAAGTCAAGAGTTAAAGCATTTAGAAGAAAATATTTATGCATTTCCATATAAAAAGTTTGACAGATTGAAAAATAATTACAATTTTGACGGTGTCAAACTTCGTTTGAAATTTAATCAACGTACAAAAAGTACGCCTCATAAATTTCAAACTCGTTTTCCTAGCCAAAATTTAATTCTT
>CALXYR010000076.1 GCA_944393025.1 uncultured Clostridia bacterium
GGAAATAAAGAATATCAAAAACGAAAAAAAGAAAATGATACAACATATGATAAATATAGAAAAATTGGAAGTAGAAAGCAACTTAGAGCTAAACGAAATCCTGAAATAGATATGTATCAAAAAGATTTGAAAGAATATAGAAAAACTGGAAAACAAATGTATAAGGATGTATGCTCTGGTAAAATCTCTAATGAGGAATTTGCAAAATGGGTAGCTGAGCAAGATAAATGAGAATAACACAAAATGTGCTATTCTCATGAAAAATGTTTATTAAATTTATAATTTTCATAATTTAACATATTTCTAAAAATTATATCTATAACTATCTCATATAATATTTTTGTTCTATAATAAATCCATTCAACATTTACATTTTCTTCGATATGGCTTTTAGGATTTACTTTACCTTTTATTTTCGGAAATGCTATATATAGTTTCTTATTCTTTATATAATATCCTTCATGTACATAATGATTTCTTAAACTTACTATTTCATAAACTAAATTTTCAATTTTTTCTTCATCACTTTTATCTATTTTCTTATAGTTGTTTTTTATACTATATTCTAAAAATGTTGTTTTTATATTTTCTATAGGTTGTTGTTTATAGTAACACTCTATAAATCTATAAAACATTAAAAAATTATCCTCTATATTTCTAGAAGTATTCAATATTATATATGGTATATTTCTTATTTCGTTTTTACTATTTCTATATGGTATCGAATGATAACATTTTAATAGAAATTTAGATAGATTATCTTCTACGCTATTTTCTATATGTGAGGACTTATATTTTAGTTCTTCTATTGGAACCATTAATCCATAATAATTATCGTCAATTTTCACTGTTATTTTATTAATTAGTAATTTATTTGGCTTTAATAATTGTAAATAAATCATTAATTCCATTACATAATTATATACATCATCGTAATTAATTAATTTATCTGCCTTTAATTCAATATACCCGTTTAACTTAATATTTATTTGGTTGTTTTCATATATATGTTCACTTGTCCAGTCATCTGATATGACTAATGATTTTATATTGTTTTTATTTATTTCGACTTCTTCTTTGATAGTATCTTTTTTCAATTTTATAATATATTCATTTTCATTTTTTTCTTTATATAAACTTGGATATCCTATAATTTCATTTATAATATGACTATATACCCTAATCGTTTTTATATTGTTGTTATTTGATAAATCACATAATTTTTCATAATCCTTGTTAAAAAAATAATATCTAGAAAAAAATCTAGTTTTATATCCGCCATCTGGTGTTCCAAACACTTCTGAATGACCACAATAGTGAGCCAATTTTAATAAATAATTCATTTTTGTTTGTTGATCAATTATTAATATATCTCTTTTTTTAAACTCTGTATTACTCCCAAATGTTCTCACTCCATTAATTGCTGGTATTTCTTCGTCAATATCGTAATTAACTACTACTTCTATTCCATCTTTTTTTACTTCGTATTGGCAATCATATTTCTCATCATATTTATCATCAAAATAGCAAACTGACATTATTATTTCTCCTTTATTCTATCCCTATTCCGCTACTCATATTATCCAATTTTTCATATTGATATTTACAGGTGTATTTCATATATTCCACTATTTCATTCATATTTATATTATATTTTTTAATATCCTCTTTTCTAATATATATTATTAACTCTGTTGCTATTTTTTTAGTAGTATTATTAGCTACAAATGAAAATATTATATATTTAAGAATTTCTTCTCTTGACTTTACTATTCCCATTCTTCCTGTTCCTATAATTGGAATTGCAATTGGTTCAACATGTCCATATTCTCCAATATATTGCCATAATCGTGATAAAGAATCTGTAATATTCATAGTAGAAGGATTTATTGCTTTTCCTTTTGAATTTATATCAGAATCGGCAAGAAAATAAAATCTTCTTCCATTTTGATTAATTTCAATAGTTGTTCCTATTTCATATTTTTTATTTTTTGATTTATCTCTGTCTGTTAACTCCGTAAACTGTCTATTTTCTAATTCTTTTTCCATTAGATAGTCTAGAGTATTAATATTATTCTTAAAATATTTTTCTTGCACTTGTCCCTGAACACTATGTATACTAATAAAGTCATTCTCCATATTCGTATCAAAAGTTGAATTTGTTGGAACTATTATAGCTGTTTTTTCTTTTAGTATATTTCCAATTTTCAATCTTATTTTTATATCTCTATTTTTAATATTAAATACATATTCCTTTTTAGGCCAATTAGCAATAATAATCACTAGTATACCTACAATAAGTGTAATAGCAAAAATAATTTGCGGAATATCTATTTTGAAAAGGTCAAAAACTTCATTAACAGTTACAATTGTTCCAAGATAAGCTAATATACTTATAATATCTCTCTTTATGACTGGCCATAAATTTTTAATAAAATAGTCCATTATAATCCTAATTCCTTATATACACTATCTTTATAATAATAAGCTCCTTTTTTCCCTTCTTTACTATATTGCTCATGTGAACTAGGCCAATTTTCAAGAGCATATTGTAAAATTTTAGAATTAAAACTTATATGCACAGCTAAATGATCTCTCATTAATGCAGGACATTTATCTGTATCTATGCTTTTTTTGCCATTTAAATTTACTACAATACATGGAATATCCCTTTTTATTGCTTGTTCTATTTCCCATCTTACATACTTATATAAATATTTTGTATGATCTCCAACTAATAAAACAAATACTTTTGTATTTCTAAATCTCTCCTGCAAACCAGCTTTAATAGACTCTTCACTTTTATCATATATATTATTTAAATCGTGTGCATCATAAAAATTGAAATCCGTATTATCATTTTGTTTCCATGCCTTCATTAAATAATAATATTTTAAATCATTGTCAGCATCCATAGATACATAAACTTTATTTTTATAACTCATAGTTATTCCCTCCCATAATTTTTGTCATATTATATCATATTTTCTGTAAATACTCTAGTATTTATAAGTATTTATATTCATAATTTTTTCGACTTTTTTCTACATATTTTAACATATAAAATTTTTTAGGTTTTTCTTATTTCCTCTTGTATTTTGTTGTCATTTATTATATAATTCATGTTGTTAACAAATATATTGACTCTCTCCCACCCATAGTTATGCCTGAAAGGAGGTGAAAAAGGTAATGGCTGGGAGTATTGAAAAAAGAGGAAAAGATAGTTACAGGTTAGTAT
>CALXYR010000077.1 GCA_944393025.1 uncultured Clostridia bacterium
CATGCCATACTAAAATTACTACTAAATCCAATCTTGTTTTTTATATACTCTTTTTCTTCTTTTCCACACCAAATAACATAATCATAATATATGTATATTGTAAAAAAACATTGAACTATTCTAACTAAAGAAATAGCAAAAATTACAACCAGTATTCCTATGCATATTATTGTAAGTGCTTTATTCATAATCACTTCTCCTTATCTTCATTACTTTCCTTTTCATAATCCAGTATATCTCCAGGTTTACACTCTAGAACCTCGCATATCTTTTCTAATGTTGAAAATCTTATTGCTTTTGCTTTATTTGTTTTTAATATTGAAAGATTTGCCGGAGTTATTCCTACTCTTTGAGCAAGATCTCCAGAAGACATTTTTCTTTTAGCTAACATTATATCTACATTAACAATAATTGGCACTATTATTCTTCCTTTCCTATTTTAAATTGTAAAATCATTTTCTTCTTTGTATTCAATTGCTTTTTTATAAATTTCGTTTAAAATTTTAATTCCTATTCCAAATATAAAAAAAGCAACTGTGAAGACTAAAATTAATATTTTTATTAAAAAATCAGTTAATAAATTAAGAGAATTATAATTTCTTAAAAAGATACTAATTCCTATTAAGCAAGTCAAATATAAAAATCCTATAATAATTGATAATTTTGAAACTTTTTTCAGATAGTCTGTATTCTTTTTTTCAAATAATTTGTTTTGTTTTAAATTTCTAAATATTTTAATAAATTGATAAATAATAAATAATGCAACAATTCCTGTCGCAATAAATATACAACTAATTGTTCCTTCTAAAACTATTTTAGATAAGTAATTATTTCTCATTGAAGAACTATTAAATTCAGAAAATAATGTAATACTTGTAAAAGTTAATGTAATAATATCTAATAGAGTTATTATAAAAAATAAAATTTTCAAACCTTTTTCTACTTTCGATGAAAGGCTCTTTTCTCCTAAAATTTTCATTACTAATTCCTCCTAACTTTGAATTATTATATATTTATATTTTTCGAATGTCAATATTTTTTTATTGTTTTTCAATATATTTATATGAAGAGGTTTTTTATTGTATTACTACTAGATTTTTTTTTATAAATATTATATAATTTCTATGTATAAAATTTGCGAGTGTGCTGGAACTGGTAGACAGGCATGTTTGAGGGGCATGTGCTTTTTGGCGTATGGGTTCAAGTCCCATCACTCGTACCAATTACTGTCTACATGTAAGTGATTCATTGAGGCCATGTGAATCTTTGAATATATGGCTTTCTTCTAAGAAAAATAAAAAGTTTACAAAAAAACAAGAAGATGTTCTATTTTTTTATTGTATAGGAAAAATCGACTTTTTTCTTGATATTTCAGTATCTTTAACGATTTTTTCTATACAACAAGGTTAAGTTTCCTTGATTCGAGCGTATTTGCAGAGCAAAACGCTCATTGGGCGAAGCCACTTTTCTTATACATCTTCTTATTCTTTTATTTACAATTTATAAATTTAAACAACTTTGTTTTTATAATTTAAACACTCTATATATTCTTTTAATATAGATTTTTTCTTATATCTTCTCAATAATCCATCATATTCTAATACTTTATTTTCTATATATTTAAAATCTTCTGGTCTAATCATTTTTTTCGGTAATCTCAAATTTATATCAGATTTTTCTAGTACATATTTTACAAATTCAGCACAAGAAAAATAGTTTTGCTTTTTTATTTCTTTTTTAAATCCAATAGCTAATAATCCTATTATATTAAATTTATATTGTTTTTTATTGTCTCTAATTCTATATATAATATTTTTAAGATTATTAAACTGATTATCTTCAACTTCAATAGAATAGATTGATGCTTTTGTTTTATAAAATCTTTTAAATGTTCCTTTATTTATTTTTTCATGCACAAATCCTCCTATTATTGGATTATATGGATGTAATCTACCAAAACTGTACATTTCTTTTAAGTCTTCATCTAATGCAATAGAAACATGTGAAAATTCATCTTTTGTCCAATATTTAATAATTTTTGATAATATAGTACCTGTATGTGTTAATACAATATATATTTTTTTCATAATTTTTTATCCCCTAATCTTAAAAAAATATTAAATAAATTGTAACATATTTATATTTATGTTACAATTGTTTAATTGACTAAATTATAAATTTGCTATATTATAATTACTATATTATTGGAGGATTTATGATTTTAAAAAAAATAATTAATTCAAATGATAATTATGCAAATTTAAAAGAACTTATTAAAGTATATTTTAATATTTCTGACAGGTTATTATTAAAATTAAAAAAGAATAATAAAATATTTATAAATGGTAAAGTTGCAAATATAAATTCTTTACTTTACTTAAATGATTTAATAGAAATTTTAATTGATTTTGAAGAAGATAATTCAAATATAGTTCCTATTAAAATGAATTTGGATATTGTTTATGAAGATGATGCATATATAGTAATAAATAAACCATCTAGTATTCCCATACATCCATCAGTAGATCATTATACAGATAGTTTGTCAAATGGTGTTCGTTATTATTTTGATTCTATTGGTCTAAAAAAGAAAATACGACCTGTTAATAGGTTAGACAAAAATACATCTGGTTTAGTTGTTTTTGCTAAAAACGAATATATTCAAGAATGTTTAGTAAAACAAATGAAAAATAATTTATTCTATAAAGAATATCTTGCTGTTTGTGAAGGAAAGTTTGAAAAAAATAAAGATGTTATAAATGCTCCTATTGCCAGAAAAGAAGAAAGTATAATAGAAAGATGTATAAACCCAAACGGAGATATAGCAATTACCGAATATGAAGTTTTAAAATATAACAAAGCTAAAAATTATTCTATTGTAAAATGTATTTTAAAAACCGGAAGAACACATCAAATAAGAGTACATTTAAGCTATATTGGTCATCCCATTTTAGGAGATACCTTATATGGTAATTCATCATGTTTAATTAGCAGGCAAGCTCTTCATGCATATAAAATATCTTTTTTTCATCCTTTAACTAAAATAAATGTACAGTATACTTCATCTCTTCCTTCTGATATTAATAAATTAGTAGAAAATAAGTTGTATTGATATAAAATCAATACAACTTATTTCTACTATGTCCCCAAAGTATATTTGCGGAGCAAAACGCTCATCTGGCGAAGCCACTTTTCTTATTGTATAGGAAAAATCAAAGATTTTTGCTATACAACAAGG
>CALXYR010000078.1 GCA_944393025.1 uncultured Clostridia bacterium
GTATAGGAAAAATCAACTTTTCACTTAATATTTCAGTATTTTTAACGATTTTTGCTATACAACAAGGTTAGGCATCCTTAGAGTGTCCGAGCGAAGCGAGTGACATGTATTTCACACTTGCTTCAGAGTCATACTTGGCGAAATGCATTTCTTACCATTATTCTGAATCAGAAAATAATAATTTAATTGCCCATAAACCAGAAATACCTACTAGTGCATATATTATTCTACTAAGTATAGACATTGTTCCGAATATAGTATCAACTAAATTAAAATTAAAAAATCCAATTAATCCCCAATTAATAGCACCTATAATTATTAATATAAGAGCTATTTTATCAACTATTTTCATAAAAACCTCCGTTCCAATTATATATGTGTTTTAATAATTTTAATTAAAACTTTTATCTATAAATTAGTGTATTCAAAAAATAAAAAAATATTCAAAATTTTTTTATTGTATATGAAAAATAGACTAGGTTTTATCTATATTCTTGAAAATACTTATAAAATGTGTTATACTGTTTTAGAATGTATTATAAAATGGAGGTTATTATATGAATCAAGAATTAAAAAAATATATAGAGAACAATATATTTCCAATGTATGATAGATATTATTCACATGGGATGTTACATATAAATAATGTAATCAATAATTGTCTAATGTTAGCTAAATATTATAATTTAGATGAAAATAAAGCATACACAATAGCAGCATATCATGATGCTGGGCTTTCCATCAGTAGAGATAATCATGAAAAAGAATCAGGAAAAATTTTTGCACAAGATATAGAAATGAAAAAATATTTTTCTAATATTGAAATTGAAGAAATGAAAGAAGCAATTGAAGATCATAGAGGTTCTAGAAAAGAGCCTCCAAGAAATATGTATGGAAAAATCCTTTCAGATTCAGATAGAGATTTTAATATTGAAATATTAGCTAAAAGACAATTATCTACTTCAATAAAAAATTATTCAGATATAAATACTTTTGACGAACATTTTGAAAGATGTTATTCATATATGATGAAAAGAATAGAGGGATTTGGACATTTTAATTTATGGACCAATAATCCAATTTTATTGGAACAAAGAGACAAATTTGAAAAAGATTATATAAATAAAGAATATACTAAAAAAATATATAAAGCAGAATGGAAAAGAATTTCTGAAAATGGTACTATAGATAAAATAAAGAATTATTATTTAGATTACTAGAAAAAATAACTTCAGATATATAACTGAAGTTATTTTTAATTAATTTAGTATTTTGTAAAGTCAGACTTTATTTTTTTTGATTTTTCTTATTATAAATAATACAATATATATAATTTGGAACAATGCAACAATGGGTATAATTGGAATAAAACATAAAACTAAAAAATTCCATGTTAGTGTTTCTATAAAAGCTTCTATTCCATAAATTGTCCTTACATATGTAGGTAAAATCCAAGTATAAACATCATAACCAAATATAGCATAATATAGTGAAATTAATATTAATATTATATAAGGTAAGAAAGAAATTTTAAATAGTAATTTTAAAATTTTATTTTTCATATAAATACTCCTGTAAATTAATTATTATTTTAATGAAATAATAATTAGTATTATAATTCTTATAAATAGAATAAATAACGGTAACATTAAAAATAATGATATTAAGCATAATAATATTTTTTTAATACCATCATACTTATTATAGAATTTTATAAATAAATTAGTTAATAAATATTCTAACCAAACTATAGGTATTAATAATATTCCCAAAATAAGTACAGCAAATCTAAATAAGTTTCCTATTATTAAGCTAGCATTTTCATACTGATGATTATTAGAATTAATTTCTAACCAACTAAATTGTAATTTTATATATAAATATATTTCAAATAATATTATAATTAATGATAAAATAATAGCTATTCTTTTAAAAATCTTCTTATTTTTCAAATATATTTCCTCCATAACTTATTCTTTTTGCTCTCATAGCGAAAGTATATCATATTTTCTGTAAAATGTAGTATAGGTTTTAAAATACCAAGTATGGAAACTCCATACTTGGTATAAAAGTCTTAGATTTCAGAAATACAAGGACTAAACAACTTAGCTATGATTTGTGCCGGTTGTGTTATATTGTACCCAGAAATTAAAGTTTTAATACCAATTTCAACTAATCTACATTTTACAAAATTTTCAGGAACTTGAAATATATCTGACAAAGCAACTGTTGAAGGTAAAATTAGTTTGCAAATTACTTCCTCTACATGTGATTTAGGCATTAACAGTTCAGCTGCCAACATCTTCTCTTTTTCTGAAAAACTAGTACCATATGTTACTAAAAAATTATTATCTCTGGTTATAATGTACTTGGTGAAAGATTTTACAATAATAATTCGTGCTTCTTTATATGGTAAATCATCACTGTAAAAAATACAAGAGTTACCTTCGGCATTAGTAACAAAAGCACAGATAATTTTTTCTCCAAAACTTTCAGATCTCTCAAAGTTTTGGGCTAGAACAGACACATTTAATGAATGTGCTAACTTGTTCAAATCTACTGTTGCGAAATCGTTATTTTCAAAAATTTTAAGAAGTTTGATTATTTCTGGAATTGACTTGTACTGTAATTCATTGACATTTACCATAGTTGTTTTTTACTCCTTTATACACAATTTTTGGGTATGGAATCAGCTAAATTTTTTACCCTTTAGAAATAGTTAATATTTTTTGTTGATTATTAACTTCATAAGACTTTTATTTGTTCCTCCTCTCAGTTATTAGCAGGTATCAGCCTCAAAATAGTTTTTACTGTTTTGTGACTTAGAAAATGTTATTACATTGATAAGTATATCATTTCTTAAGATATTTTTCAAGGCATTTAAAAGGTTTTACATATTCTTCTAGTTCCGATAATTTAATCTTTTTAGTCAAATTTAAAATATACATATCTTTTGAATAATTAAAAACTAAAAAAGTAATATTTTTAATAATCACCTTAAGTGATTCAATATGTGTAAAGGTAGTTTTTTTAGTCGTTCTAAATAATGCTATTTCTAATATTGTCTTTAGGCAACAAAAAAATCAACCAGATTTTATTTTCTGATTGATTTTGTATCAACTCTGCTCTATTAGTTCGAACAGATACATCATTGGTGGGCAGGGATGGATTCGAACCATCGTACCTTATAAAATTTATCTTTTATAAAGTCAATAACGAAGGTGCTTTA
>CALXYR010000079.1 GCA_944393025.1 uncultured Clostridia bacterium
ATTTTTTGCAAATATATAACTACGATATGCATGTCCCTCTTTACCTTCATTTGCTCCAGTATCATGTAAAATTGCTGCTATTTTAGCACATTCTATAAATTGTCTATTATATTTTAAATATGATAATATTTTTTCAACCATTATAGTAACATTTAATACATGCGAAATATTATGATAAGCCCATCCTTTATTTAGTTCCTCATATTTTTCTATTTCATAATATCTATCAATTATTTCTTTGTCATTAAGTATTTTTTCAAATAAATTCATAATAAATTCCTTTTTTAATATTGTTATATATTTACTTCATTTGATATTTGTTTAAGTCAACTCTATAATTATTAACTACTATTCCTTCTTTTTCTAATTTTTCTTTTTGCTTTTCAATTCCTCCAAAAGCAAAACTATTTGATAAACACCCTTTGCTATTTACTACTTTATAGCAAGGGTATTTTTCTTCATTTGGATTATTATGTAAGATATTTCCTACTACTCTAGCTAATTTTTTATTTTCCAAATATTCTGCTATTTGCCCATAAGTTACTACTTTTCCACTAGGAATAGTTAATAAAAATTCATATACCTTATCTTTCATTTTTTTACCTACACATTATTTTATATTTTTATTTCTGATAAAATCTCCTTTAAATTCATTTTCAAGTATATCCATATGTAATTTATCATAATATTTGCCATTTAAAAATACTTGTTCTCTATTACAACCAGTATCTTTAAAACCACATTTTGAATAACATTTATGTGCTCTTTCATTTATAGAAAGAAGTTCTAATCTTATACTATGCAAATTAAGATATTTAAAACCATATTCTAATAACAAATTTATGGCTTCTGCACCATATCCATTGTTTCTAAAATCTCTATCTCCAATGAAAATTCCAAGTACAGCACTTCTTTCAATCCAATTAAAATTCTCTAAAGATATAACTCCAATTAATTTATTATCTTTCAATTCAATAATATCAAAAATTCTACTTTCTGTATTTTTAGCTGTATTCTCAAGCCACTCTTTTTCTCCAATTACAGTTGTTATATATCCACTTCTTCCAATATAATCTGTTACTTTAAAATCATTCATCCATTCTGTAAACTTTTCAATTTCTTCATTAGATGTATCTACAGGAGATAAAAATATTCTATCTCCTACCAATTTTTTTACATATTGCATTTTATAACTCCATCCCCTTATTTTTTCATATTTTTTATGAGTTTTAGTATTTTATACTTTCTAGATAAGATATTTTTTTACCTTTTATTTGTGCATATTCTATTTCAGACTTTGTACTTTATCCAATATATCCGTTTAAATTAATTACATAAATTTCATCTGACATATCTATTTTTTGTCTATGCATTCCTGCTAACATATTTTTAGTTTTTTCATCCATTTCATCCTTATTTATATTATTAAAAAAATTAGGTGTAAAAACAATGTTTCCTTCTAATGTAATTTTTCTTGTACTTTTATAAATTCATCTTTAAATTTTATTGAACCACATAAAGTTATTATACTATATTTATTTTTTGCAGTACTCATTTTTTTACTTTCTCCTTAGATTATAACTTATTATTATTTGCTCTTCATATTCCTATTGATGTATTTTTAATGATGATGGTGATGATTCACCTCATTATTAATCTTAACTGCACACTCTTTTTCTTCACAATTATCATTTTTATCTTCTATTTCTATTGTTGTATGAGAAATGCCAATATTACTCATTGTTTCTCTTACTTTACTTTTTAATTCTTCTGTATTTTTGTCTTCAGTTACAATATGCATTGTTGAATAATTATTAATTCCATCCATACTCCAAATATGAATATGATGAACATCTACTATTTCTTTTATTTCTAATAAATGTTTTTTTATTTTTTCTATAGATATATTTTTAGGTGTTTTCTCTAAAAATAAATCTAAAATATCTTTCAAATTTTTAAATGCATTTATTAAAATATATATCGCTATACCAATAGACATAATTGAATCTACTAATGAGATATTTGTAAATTTCATCAGTATAGAGCCTATTAAAACAACTACCCATCCTAATACATCTTCAAGCATGTGCAAATTTACTGCTTTTTGATTTATAGATTCTCCTTTTCTTGTAAAATATGCTGCAAGAAAATTAATTAATACTCCAAATATTGCAAAAACAATCATTCCATTGTAATTAATTATAACAGGATTTAAAATTCTATTTATACCACCTAACATTACAAAAATAGAACCTACTGTTAGCACAATTGTTGTAATTAATGCTCCTAAAACTGAATATCTAGCATAGCCATAAGTATATTTTTCATCTGGCTTCTTTTTGCTTATTTTTTCTAATATTAATGATATTCCTATACTTAATGCATCTCCAAAATCATGTACTGCATCAGACATTATTGATATACTATTAGTAAATATTCCTCCAATTAATTCAAATATAGAAAAAGATATATTTAAAATAAATGCAATTAAAATATTTTTCTCTGTTTTCATTTAAATTTCTCTCCTCATCATCCACTTTTTCTTCGTTTTCATCATTAAACTAATCGTTTAATGATAGTTATTTTAAAATTCCAAGCAACAAATTGTAATTT
>CALXYR010000080.1 GCA_944393025.1 uncultured Clostridia bacterium
TGTTCATTTTCATTACCTCCTATAAGATTTTCATATGTAGACTGTAAACGCTATCTACTACTATCAATATTCTCCAAGTATTTTTAAAATCCTTCTTTTTTTTATTATTTTTTGCATATTCCTACAATTTTTTTATAATTTTTAATAAATTTTTAATATTTTTAATATTTTATATACATTTTTCCCAAAAGGAATTTTATTAAGTTGTTCAATTGAAAATACTTTTAGTATTACTATTAATACTATATATATTGTAACTCCTATCAATAGTGTTAATAGTATACACAATTTTTGTGAAAATATACTTAATAATCTTGTATATGTGGATATCATGCATATTAGCATCATTATTGTTGCTATTATTGGCTTTACAAAATCTTTTAAACCAAAATCTATTGAAATATATTTTTTAAGTACATATAAAGCTATTATAAAAGTAATAATATGACTTATAACAGTAGATATTGCAGCTCCTGCTGTTCCTCCAAATATAAAATCATTTGGATTAATTTTAACTAACATAGTATTTAAAATAAGCTTAATTATAGAACCGAAACTTAATATTAATGTTGGAACTATATTTTTTCCTAAACCATGTAATACTGAATTTATATTTTGATTTAACATTATAAAGCAAATTGATATAGAGCTTATTTGTAATAAAAAAGTACCTGCCGATTGATTTGGAAATAGGAATTCTAATATAGGTTTTGCAAATAATATCATTCCTGCTGTACTAGGAATTCCTATTAAGACTGATATTAACATTGAAAAATTTATTTTTTTTATAGCACTTTCAAAATTTTTACTAGCTTTTGCTGAAGATACAACTGGTATTAATGTACTTGTAAATGCAAAATTAAATGACAATGGAAATGATACCAAAGTATCTATTTTTCCACTTAATATTCCATATTCTAATTTTGCTTGTGTTTCTGTCATAAAATTTTTTAAGTTTCTGACTATGGTCATTGAATCTATATTTTTATTTATTCCTCCAATAATTGGTCCTATGGACATTGGTATGGAAACAAATAATATATCTTTAATGTTTTTTCTTATTCCTTTATACTTATAATTTACACTTCTTCTAATTTCATTTGCAATTTCTTTTCTAACACTTCCATAATATCTAAATAAATATATAAAACAAATTATTTCTGATAATGTTGTTGCTATTGCTGCTCCAGCAGACATAACCTTTGTATCTAATCCAGTAGTTTGAGCTATAAATTCAATTAATCCTATTGTTAAAATTGTTCTAAATATTTGTTCTATTGTTTGTGAGTTAGCTCCTATATTCAAATTTTGCCTTCCATTAAAATAACCTTTTATTACAGATGTTATTGATACAAAAAATATTGATGGTGATAATGCAAGTAAACTTAATTTTGCTTCTGGTATTTGAATCCATTTATATGATATTGTTTCTGCAAAAGCAAATAATATTACAGATAGTATAAATCCTAAAAATCCAAAAGTAATTATTGCAATTTTAAATACTTTATGAGCCCCTTTACTATCTCCTATTGCTAATCTTTCTGAAATTAATTTTGATACTGCATTTGGTATTCCTATTGAAGATATTGTAAGAAATAACGCATAAATTTGAAATGCACTAGAATATATAGCATTTCCCTCATCTCCAAAACCTTGCCTGTTTGTTAAATATATTTTATTAATTACTCCAATAATTTTTATAAATATGTGTGCTACAAATAAAATAATTACATTTTTTAAGAAACTAGTCTTATTTAATTTTTTATCTTTTAATATTAATTTTCTCATAATTAATATTATTCTTCTATTAATTATTTATTCAAAATAAGGACTTTTTTTATAAAAATACTTGTTTTTTTCTCTATTTTATAAGATAATATATATGTATGATTTTATTTATTGAAAGTGGTGAAATTATTGAAATACATAGATAATTTTTTAAAATTTTTAAAAACAGATAGGAATACTTTTGTAACATATATTTTAACTTTAATTTCAGCATATATTTTAGTTGATAGATTAGTTGAATTGATGTTTATGATATTTACTGGAGTAGGTTATTCTTATTGGGGACCTATTAAATATACCTTAGCTTTTGCCTGTATAATTTTTGCATTTTATTTTTCTTTTAGTTCAAAATTTGCAAAAGCAGATATTGATAAATTAAGGTTTTTTAATACTTATGTAATTTCTTTATATGTATTAACTGTATCATTTACAGTACAAGGTTTAAATTCTCTTGCTTGGACATTTATACTATCTGCACCTAATTATGCACAGATAGTCGAACAGTATTCAAATTTATTTAGACCTGCTTTTACTGCTATTTCATTATATATTCCACTTGTTAGTTTTTATAAAGTATTTAAGTGGCTTACTTTTACAATTAATGATACAAAAGATCTTAAAGATTCAATATTTGATTATGGTGGTATTAGCTTATCTGGAAAGCCAAAAGATACAGGTAAATACTCATGTGAAGTTATGCTTTGTGTAGATACTGAATCT
>CALXYR010000081.1 GCA_944393025.1 uncultured Clostridia bacterium
GTTTACAAATATTTTTATTTTTTTTCTTAAAAAATTTTTCTTCACCATATTTATATATAATATCTGCTAATCTTTCTTCTGAATATTCGTTTACTACATCTTCTGCAGTTAATTTTTGAGTTTTGTCCATTCTCATATCTAGTTTAGAATTTCCAATATAGCTAAATCCTCTATTTACTTCATCTAATTGATATGATGACACTCCTAAATCTAATAAAATTCCATCTACTTTTTCTATATTTATAGAAGATAATATTGTATATATCTCATCATGATTCCCATGAATATATTTAACATTTTTGTATTTTTCTAATCTTTTCTTTGCTGCTCTTAATGCTTCTTCATCTCTATCTATTCCTATAAGTAAACCATTTTCAGATAGTCTTTTTATAATTTCTTCACTATGTCCTGCTCCTCCGAAGCGTTCCATCTACATATATTCCATCTGGATTTATGTTTAGTCCTTCTATTGTTTCATTTAATAATACTGGTTTATGTTTAAACTCCAAATTGCACACCTCATAGTTAAAAAATTATTATAACACAAGCAGTTGGCATAACAAATATATACCAACTTGCTTGTTATTTGCTTACTATATAATTTTATCTTTTGTTTAATTTTTCTTTTGTTCATTAATTACTTTTCTTTGGTAAATATTTATGTATAAACAATCAACATTTTATCTTTTGAGAATTAAAATATCTTTTGTTTAATTAAACTTTTTATTTTGATCTTTTGTTTAATTTTTCTTTAGTAAATAACATTTTTTATCTTTTGTTAAATTTTTTTCTTCTATCTTTTGCATATTTAAATTTCTTCTTTAGTTTAATTTATTATCTTATCTTTTGTAAACAAATGGGTTATCTTTTGTGTTTTCTAATTTTATCATTTGTAATATATAAACTTTTTTAAAGTTATATACCTAACATTGTCATATTTTCAGCAATTTCATCAGCTGAAATATTTTCATCACTATTGTATTTTTTCCATTTTTCTTTGTTCCAAATTTCAATTCTAGTACCTACACCGATTATTGCAACTTCTTTTTCCATTTCTGCATAATCTCTTAAGTTACTAGCAATTAAAAATCTACCTTGCTTATCTATTTCGCATTCTGTAGCTCCTGATAAGAAAAATCTTACAAAATCTCTTGCATTTTTGTTTGTAAGTGGAAGTGTTTTTAATTTTTCTTCAAAGTTTGTCCATTCATTTTGTGAAAATCCAAATAAGCACCCATCAAGTCCTTTAGTTATTATGAATTTTTCTCCTAGGCATTCTCTTAATTTTGCTGGCATTATTAATCTGCCTTTAGCATCTAGAGAATGTTCATATTCACCGATAAGCACTTAGTTTCACCTCTTTCTATTTTTAAACCACTTTTTACCACTTCTCTCCACTTCACTTAAATTTTAATACAAGTATTAATAAAATGCAAGTATTTTTTTAAATTTTTTTAATTTTTTTTAATTAGTTAATTAAAAAACTAAATTCTATTCAAATAAAAGTAAATAGAATTTAATTGTATTTAATATTTTGTCATAAAAATAAACCCTCCTTATTAAACTTTTTTGTCTAATAATTTGGGTTCACTTCATTTTTTGGTGTTCTATTTTTTTAATTAACTTTTCTTATTGTATAGAAAAAATCGACTTTTTACTTAATATTTCAGTATCTTTAACGATTTTTTCTATACAACAAGGTTAAGTTTCCTTAGGCTGTGCATATTCGCGAAGCGAAATGCACATGTGGCGAAGCCACTTTTCTTATTCTTTTTACTCTACCTTTCTATCAGCATACAGTTCTACAAATACAAGCTGAGACGGAAGCCAATGTAGGCGTCGCTGTAAGTCGCATTGTCGTGGCCACGGTAAGCCGTGTAAACGTTACCGTAGAGGTAACGGCCTCCTCTACTAGTACATGGGTAAGCATAACTGCTGTTAGCGTAACTTGAATATTCTGTAGTCCATTCTACTAAATTTGATGCCATATCATTTATTTTACATACTTCATCTGCATTTTTTCCTGTATTTGCTAAACTAGTATTTTTACTTTTTTGATTTGCGTAATTTGTATTTTCTGCTTCTTGTATATACACTATTGCTGTATCCCATGCATAACTATTTATTAAATCACTTTTTACACTACTGCTTCCTACATAAGTATTTATTGCAACTTTTGATGCATCTTGTTGAGTTATATAATTCCATAATATTCCTGCATTATATGACATACTATATTCTGAATAATCATTGGATATTTTGGATGCTGCTTTATAATTTTCTACACTACTTCCACTTGCATAACTTGCTTCATATCTTCCTATATAATATCCTCCATTTGTATTTACACTATCTATAAATCCTTTTAAATCTTTTGCCGTTGCATTTCTTCCATCTTTTCCATCACTTGCAACTCCTTCTCTATATGCTGTTAATTCTGTAAAACTTGATTCAATTACTACATTTTGCGTATAATTTCCTGCATCTTGTTTTAATGTTGAATTTCCAGATGAATCAAATGTATATCTTCCTAATTTTATTTGTGCACTTGTACTTCCATCATCTTTTGTAAATGTTCCTACTGGTATCCACACATATTGACTTCCCTGCACAGCTGTATCTGTTGATGCACTTACATCCTCTATTACTATTCCTTGCTGTACTGTATCTCCTGAATCAGATGCTATTTTAAATCCTGCTGGAACCATTATTGTATTATTTTTTTCATCTTTTATTGGTGTTTTTGTTGTAAATACATAACTATTATTCTTTGCATCTGCTATTGTACTTGGTGGTGGTTCTGGCTCTTTTGTTTGCTCTGTTATATATGCATCTAAATTTGCCATTGTTTGGTCTTCTTTTACTTCTCCCTGCTCTGTTCTATCTTTTGCTTCTTTTGCCCATCCTACTAACCCATTATCTTCAAATGCTCCTCTTATTGCTATTGTTGCTAATATGATTAATATCACTATTGTTATTACTAACGCTATTAAGGTTATTCCTCTTTTTTGTTTTAAGGCTTTTTGAAACTTTTTATTTTTACTCATTTCTTTTCTCCTTTCTTTTGTTTATTTTTTAATTTTAATATTGCCTTCTTTTTTACTTTTCATTCATTTTGTTTTTTGTTTTATTTTGTTATTTTTTTATTTATTTTATTGACCTATTTTTAAAACTTAAAAAGTACCTTTTGCATATTTTTGTACTTCTAAGTTTCAAATTACCTTAAATTTTTTTATACCTTTTCGGTACTTTTTAGTTTCCTATTTTTGGCCACTTTTATTTTACCTCAAGCTTTTATTTTTTGTCAATAGTAATATGAAATGAAGCTTTTGAATTTTTTCTATGGTAAAAAATTATTAGATAAATTACACATCCAAAATTAAAGAAAAAGCAATACTTCTTACTTAATTAAATCCTTTTAAATAGCATTTAATCGATAATTAGAAATTACTTTTTCTAATTATATTTTTCTTTTTAAATTCACCAATATTATGTGAAATATCGTTACTGTTCAGTGTATTAAAAGTTTGGAATATCTATTGAAGAAGTTATTTATTTTTATTACATTTTTGCAGTACGCGTAGCGACCAAACGAACTTTTCTAATGTGAGTGCAATTAAAGAAAATAAGCACAAAAAATTAATAGCAAGATATTTCAAGCTATTAACTTTTTTTCTTTTTAATCTATAGTTGTACTTGTTTTTCCTGTTCCTACTACATCCTCTTGTAGTGAACTCCATGTATTACACCCTACTATTCCATCTGCTGTAAGTCCTACCTTTCTTTGATAGTTTTTTACTGCTTCTTGTGTTGCTGAGCCAAATATTCCATCTAATCCTCCAGTTCTAAATCCTAATGTATTTAAATCATCTTGTGCTATTAAAACATAATTACTCAAACTTCCTCTTTTTATTAATGGATATCCCCCTGTACTACATGCTGGCTTACCAAATCTTTTATCAAAATGGACCCATGTTGGTGTAAGTGATATTGGTTCTACAAAACTCCATACTCCAGAATTTTTTGCAGAATTATATAATTTAACCCTTTGAGTTTGCGAAAGTATTTGACCTACATCAAATGCAGTACCTGCATAATGCTGTGACTGTGTTTACACAGTTGAACCACTTTTGATTATCGTGCAAAAAATAATTGATTTTGGCGTTGTTAAACTTCAGTCGCCATCAAATCGACGTACTTATGTACGCCTCATTGATGTCTCCTTTGT
The DNA here is from genome assembly GCA_944393025.1 of uncultured Clostridia bacterium. GTDB lineage: Bacteria > Bacillota > Clostridia > TANB77 > CAG-508 > CALXVA01. The sequence continues at coordinate 4,229 of CALXYR010000081.1, forward strand.
TTGCCTAGCCAAAATGCAATTCTTTTTTGCACTTATATTTTCTATTAATTTTTTATCATATTAGCTTATCTATATCTATTTTTAGTTCAAATTTTGCTGATTTATCATGATAAATATAAATTTTATCAATTAGCATATTTAGTATTGCTTTATCTGGTACTTCCGCTTCTATAATTTGATTAAAATAATCTATTGTTTGTTTCATTTTTTCTTGCTTTATTTCTAAATCTTCATTTTGCAACTCTTGTAATTTCTTTTTTGTCTT
>CALXYR010000082.1 GCA_944393025.1 uncultured Clostridia bacterium
CTTGTGCATTATTTGGTTTTATTTTATCTAATGCAGATAATAATTCTTCTATATCAAAGCAATAAATTCCTGCATTTATTTCCTTTATAAGTTTTTGTTCTTCTGTCGTATCTTTTTCTTCTACTATTGCAGAAATATTTCCACCTTCATCTCTAATAATTCTTCCATAGCCTCTAGGATTATCATATATAGCTGTTAGAAGTGTTGCATATTCTTTATTTTCTGTGCTTTTTTCTAACAATTTATTTATTGTTTCTGGCCTTAATAATGGAACATCACCATTTAATACTAAAACTTTGCCTTTTTTATTTTTTAAATATTCTTTAGCTTGAATTACAGCATGACCTGTACCTAACATTTCTTCCTGAAATGCATATTTTACATTATCTCCAAGTACATTCATTACTTCTTCTTTCATATATCCTACAACTGCGACAATATCTTTAACACCAGCTTTTTGAGCATTTTCTACTGCTCTTTTTACTATTTCTTTTCCATATATTTTTTGAACTAATTTTGATTTTTTGGACTTCATCCTGGTACCTTTTCCTGCTGCTAATATAATCGCCATAACATTATTCTCCATAGTTTCACTTCTCCTTTTTACTTGTTTTAATAATATTGTATGTTTTAATTTACTAAACGCTATTATTTTATCATATATAATTATTTTTAGCAAATATTTTTGATAGAATAAACAATCTACACAATCTTTAGTATTTAATAGACTATATTAAAAATTTTCAATATTTAGTCATAACTTTAAAATATCTTAATATACATTAAATAAAGTTTAGTACAAACATTTTTAAGGAGGGTATTTTATTAATGAATGAAAATTTAAAATTGTATCAAGATATAGCTAATCGTACTCAAGGAGATATTTATGTTGGAGTTGTTGGTCCAGTAAGAACTGGTAAATCCACATTCATTAAAAAGTTTATGGATTTATTGGTTATTCCAAATATTGAGAATGATTATAAAAGAGAAAGAGCTAGAGATGAACTTCCACAAAGTGCTGGTGGAAGAACAATAATGACAACCGAACCAAAATTTATTCCAAATGAAGCTGTTGAAATTACTATAGGTGATAATTTAAAATTAAAAACTCGTTTAGTAGATTGTGTAGGATACTTGGTAAGTAATGCAATTGGGTATTTAGAAGATGATATGCCAAGAATGGTTAAAACTCCTTGGTTTGAAGAAGAAATTCCTTTTGAACAAGCTGCTGAGATAGGTACAAAAAAAGTTATAGAAGAACACTCAACCATTGGAATATTAGTTACAACAGATGGAAGTATTACAGATATTCCAAGAGAAGATTATGTTTCTGCTGAAGAAAGAGTTGTAAAAGAATTACAAGAATTAAATAAACCTTTTGTAATTGTTCTAAATTCTGATGATCCTTTTTCAGATTATACTAAAAATTTAGCTTCTGACCTTGAAAAAAAATATAATACTTCTGTAATTCCTACTGATTGTTCTAGGTTAGATATGGAAGATATTAATGAGATATTTGGAAAAATATTATATGAATTTCCTATTGAAAAAATGAATATAAATTTCCCAAAATGGGTTGATGGATTATTAGATTCTCATTGGCTTAAAGAAGAATTATATTTAGAAATAAAAGAAGCTTTTGGTAATATTCATATTTTGAAACAAGTAAATGATGGAATTGTAAAACTTCAAAATACTAAAATTATAAATAAAACTGTAATTGAAGAAATAAAGCTTGGTGAAGGTACTATAAATATTTCTATTAATTTATATGATGAATTATTTTATAAAGTACTTACAGAAATCTCTGGAGTTACAATTCAAAATGAAGGAGATTTATTTTCTACAATTACTGAATTTGCAAATGTAAAGAAAGAATATGATAAAATTTCAAATGCATTAGATGAAGTTAAAGCTACTGGCTATGGAATTGTAACTCCTTCTATTGATGAATTAATATTAGATGAACCTGAAATTATCAAGCAAGGTACTCGATTTGGCGTAAAACTAAGGGCTCGTGCCCCATCTATACATATGATTAAAGCAGAAATTGAAACAGAGGTGTCTCCAATAGTTGGAAGTGAAAAACAATCAGAAGATTTAGTAAATTATCTACTTTCTAACTTTGAAGATGATCCTACAAAAATATGGGAATCAAATATATTTGGTAGAAGTTTACATGAACTAGTTAATGAAGGTTTGCAAACAAAACTTGCCAAAATGCCTATAGATGCACAAGCAAAATTACAAGAAACATTAGAAAGAATTGTTAATGAAGGAAGCGGAGGATTGATTTGCATAATATTATAACAAACTTAACCTTGCCTAATAGAAAAAATCGTTAAGAATACTGAAACATTAAGTAAAAAGTCGATTTTCCTATACAATAAAGAATGGCAAAGTCCTAAAAAACTAGGATTTTGTCATTCTTGTATTTTTCCTTAATCTACTTTCTTGTATGAAAATGTATACATTCCTTCTACACTCCATGTTACTCCTTGTTCTGCTTTGTTTGTTTCTAGTCTTAATTCTATTTGGTTTTCTCTTAATGTAATTGTTCCATTTCCACTAGTTCCTAAATTATCAGTATAAGTAAAAGTTCCAATATTACCATTTAAATTCACTTCTATATCTTCTAACTTAGCTTCTTTTTGTGTTTGTGAATAATTAAATAATTTAAAATCAAACTCTAGTGTATTTTGTACATATTTATCTATATCTAATTCAACAATGTTTCTATTTATATATGATTCCATTTGAGTTTTATACTCTGAATCCGATATTTCATTATCTTCCTTTTTTTCTATAATCTCTTCAACTTTTTCTGATTCTAAATAAGCTTCCTCACTAATGTACCATTTTCCATCATAATTTATATTATTATTCATTAAAGTTGTTTCTTCAATATTAGTTTCTTTTTCAGTTATTATATTAGTCTGTTCATTGTTAATTTCTTCATCTTTTATTTGGTTTACACTATTAAATTCATTTAAATCATTATTTGCATTCCAAATGGCGAAACTAAAAATTCCAATAATTATTAATAAAATAATTACAAATATTAATATATCAATTTTTTTCATAGTTTACCTCCTTAATTTTTTTTAGTATATCATAAAAAAGTTTTTTTGTATACATTTTTTTGTTTTTA
>CALXYR010000083.1 GCA_944393025.1 uncultured Clostridia bacterium
GTGTATTTTGTAAGCTATCAATTGTTTGAATTTTTCCATCTTTATCAATACCTATAAATGAAAATCTTGCGCTTTCTCCTTTACTGTATACAATTCCAACTTTTACTATTCCTTTTTCTCTTAGTTCTGGTATCATATCTGCTAAAGTTTCTCCTTGTGTTACTCTAGTATTTGGATCAATCTCTTGTTTATTAACAATTTTTTCAAATTGTGGTGTCTGATTAGTTCGCATTTCTGAATATGATTTAATATCTTCATTTCCTATTTCTTTTGAAATTTCTCCTAATTTTCTTTCAGTTTGCTTTTCTTCTATTTCTTCACCAGTTAATACAATATCATCTTTTCCTAATTCTTCTGGTAATTCAAATTCTGTATCTTCTAATGTTAAAGTATCAAAATATTTTTCATTTACCTCTTTTAAACTTTCTATATATTCTGGTTCAAACTCAACATCTCCTGCTTCATTTACACTTGCTACTAAATTATTGTCTTCATCATATATTTCATATATAATTCTTTCTTTTTCAGAATCATCTGCTCTCTGTTTTCCTTGTTCATCATCTTTAAATTTTACTACATAAGCATCATTAATAGCAAGACCTGAACCTTTAAATTCAAAATCTTTATAATAACTAATACTATCTATTTGTTGTCCTCTTTCTTTAACTGTTTCTGAGATTTTTTCTGAAATATCGAGTATATTTTCTACTTTATCATTTATTTTTTCATTTTTCATAGGCTCCTCCTACATTTTAATTACTATACTTATTATACTGCATAAAACATATTTTTTCAATTAATTATATTGTTATATTATAAAATAGCTATATGAATTTTACTAAAATTCAATATAGCTATTTTATATTTTAATTAACATTAAATGACATTACAAAATCTGTTCCTTCTTCTAATCTCATTATAATATTTTTTGTTTTTGTTATACTATTTTTGTCATCTTTGTTTTTAATATTTATATCATATATATGTAAATCTCCACTTGTTTTATATTTTCCATAATTAATACTATTATTTTCATACAAATTTTGTTTAATATAATTATCAAATTCAGTTTCAGTTGGAAAGTTATTTTGCTTAAATTCATTGTCTAATTTATCATATACATATCTATAATCTCCATGATTTATTGCTTCAAAAACTTTTTGAATATTTAATAATACTTTTTCAGCATCTGTTGAATTATTGTATTTTTCTGTAAATTGAGGTAAATCAATAGTATATGTATCTAGTATTACTGTATAATCCATAATTCCTGTTTCATTAAATATATAATAATTCTCATTTTGATCTTTACAAATATATTGAGTATAATTTTCATATTTATTTATTTGGTATGCATTTAATTTCATTATTACACTATTCTTAATGTTATTTTTTGCATATTCTTCAAATTTTTCATAAGTACCAAATCTTTTTTCTTTATATTCTAATTCTAAATTTTCGTAGGCTTGTTTATAGTCATACATCATATTTTTTTTGAACTCATTAAATATATCTATAATATATGTTTCATCAGAAACATTTTCATATTCGAATATATTATAATTGTTTTTCTCTATTGATTTTTCAAGATTAATTTTTAATTCTTCCCCAATATTTATTTCTGTAATATATTCTTTAATATACTCTTGTGGCACTACCTTAAAAGTTCTATTAAGCATATCAACTATTAACATTGTATTAAATTCTTGTTTTTCTTTTGTTGTTTCATTTATTAATTTTCCATATACTATAAAAACATACATATTTTCATCTTGTTGACTAACATATATATTATTTATATTAATATCTGATAGAGGTATTTCTTCTACTTTTTCTAATACATTATTTTCATCTATTCCTCTGCTTTTAATGTATCTATCATCTAACATACTGTATATTGCTTGTTTTTTAATATTTTTTTCTTCTTCTAAAGTTTGCTCTACTTCTTCATCTATTATACTATAATCAGTTTGATTATCTTGTGATAAAAATAAATAATATTTTTCTATACAAGTTTTTGCTACATAAAAATCATTTCTTGATTCAACATTTAACAATTTTTTATCAATTTCAGGTAATATTTTCTCTGTTGCAGGAGAATAACTATAATTTTCTTTTTGAATTCTATATATTAATATTATACCTAACATAATAAGAATTATTAATAGTAAAACAACTAATATTATTATCATTTTTTTAAAACTCATATTTTTCTCCTTTATAATCTTTAATTGTTTGATATTGGTCTTACAGCTCTTGTAAAATTACTTCTAGCCCATGTTGAATCTTTAAACGGACTTGCTCTTTGTATCGAAGTTGTAGAACCGGCATCATACCAAGTATCACTTCCAGCATATAATTGTACATGGTCATATACTCCATCATTCTCATAATCCATAAATACAAGATCTCCTGCTTGTAAAGCATCATATGAATTTATTATTTCCCATCCATTGCTAACTAAAAAGTTATATAGTGTTGGACAATAATTATAATTAAAACTATTCATTTGCTCTTCTGTAAAATAACCCGCTTTATATATAACACTAGAAACAAATGTAGCACAACATGTTACTCTATTAGGATTATTTATAGATGTTTCAATATTATTCCAAAATAAATCATCTCCTATACTATATGTCCAATTTATTTGTGCCTGATGTATTTGATCCGCTACTTCAAGTATATTTCCACTATAGGAAGTAGTAGAATGCCATTTATCTAACACATCATAATAGCCTGTTTGAAATAATCTCCATTCTGATTTTCTACGCCTTTCTAAACCAGATAAATATGTTCCATCTGCTGTAACTGGCTTAGACATATATTGTATATATAAACTATGATTAAAATCAGCATTTGAATCTTGTTTTTCAAATAAATTATCTGTTTCTTCATTCCAATATGTATTATATGATTCAACAAAATTCATTGATGGAGAACCTCTATTAGTAGACACAGCTCCACTTACTCCACAATTATATGCTCTAGAAGTTAATGCATTTATTTGATAATCTGCTAAATCTAATCCTGATGTAATTGACTTTATTTGTGCCATCTTGTCTGATATAGTTTGGTCTTCTAAGGCATCAACAAATTCAATGTCTACTTCTGCTCCCAGTTCTATGGAATATCCTGCTTCTATGAATACATCTTTAAAACCACCATTAATAATATCTACGCCATAACCAACTGCTAAATTTCCTACTGGATCCTTTTCGATAATATATTTTGTACCATCTGCATTTGTTGGTGGAGGAGTAGAATGTTCCCAATATCTAATATATTGCTTTAATATTTCTGAACTAGCATAACTTCCTCCTGTGCCTCCTCCTATAACTATAAAATCTTCTGCATCAAATATGCTTCCATCTAATTCTGTTACTCCATAGTCATTTCCTGAATACAAATATAAAGCATATCTCATGATAGTTTCCATATTTTCTAATTCTGGATCTTTTTGCAATAGATAAAATAACATTTCAGCACCACTTACCAAATTAGGACCTGCAATCTCTTTTCTGGTAGAATATGGTATCTTAAATTCTGTTTCCATTAATCCCACAAAAGTTGGCTCACTAATTTCTCCATTTTTATATCTTTCTCCATCACCAGATTCTCCTAATGTAAATGTAACATCACTTCTTGATGTTTCTTCATATTTAGTTTCTGAGGAAGTATTTGAAATATTATAAGTTTGATCTGTTTTCCATGTTTCTCCCTCTAATGTTTTTTCTTGTTCATCATCAACTTCTACTGTGTTATTAGATGAAGAATTTGTAGGCTCTGTTTCTTTGCTATATTCTATGGTCTGCTCACAGAACCATGTTTTTACATAAGTAATATTGGCTGATGGTGTTTTACTTATTGTAGTTGTTTTAGTTGTTTCTGCTTTAGGAGTACTAATTTTTTTTCTACTGGTACTAGTTTCTTCCGTATACTCTATTTGGTTTAATGTATACTTATATGTTTGAGCACTAATATTAGTAGAAACATTGTCCATTATAGTTATTTCAATTCTACTGTCTTGTATTAAGTCCACTACTGCAGATACAAATTCAGGATTTTGAGAAATCATTGTTAAATATACCAAAAAGTTCATTTGAGTTGTATATTTTGATACAACTGATTTATAATCTATTGTTCTAAGACTTACTGTAGTTTGGTTACTTTGTATTGTCATAGAAGTAGTATTTGTTCCGGTTTCTGTTATTACTTCACTTGTTGCCGCAATTACTAAGTTATCTGAACTATCAATTGAAAAATAATTATTAGCTGTCAAATCCCCATTTTGCTGTTTTTCTAACATTTCTTCATATGGAATATATGTTAATTTTTTCCTATCATTAACATCTGTACTATTTTCATCTGCCCTATAAACATATACTGTTCCATATTTTTTTGTATCAGTAGATTGTGTATGATAATAATTCAATGTCTCAGTCATAACTTGTGCTTCGTAGAATTTTCTAATATATTTTCTCATTGCTTCTTGCTTTTCTTCTTCTGTTGCATTTTCTGTATAATCACCAAGTAATTTTAAATCTTCTACGCTTATTCCTAAATCAGTTATTGAATTTATTATACTATCAATATGCTCATCCTTTATATCTATAGAGCCATCTGTAGCATCAACTTTAAATAAACTAGTTATTCCATCTATAATTCCTTGTATTACATCTCCTACTGCATCAAATATTCCTAAAAATGATGATGCTAAAAATATAATTATTATAAATTGTAATGCTATACTTATCAAAATCTTTCTTCTAACTTTTTTATTTTTTAATAATTTAGCTGAATTTTTTGCAATTCCTGCTACATTTCCTGTAGATATATTTTTAGCTAAATTTGCTCCATCTTTTATTGCTTCCTGTGTTTGCTTTATGTTGTCTTCTTCTTCTCTTTGATTATTTGAATTATTATCATTTTCTAATTCCTGATTATCTTCTATATTGTCTTTTTCGATATCATTATTTTCTTCATTCATATTATTCTCCATTAAATATCTATATTAATATTCATTTTAGTTGCATTAGTTTTATCTATTTCAAAACTTTCTTTATCCATTATAATATTTTTAAAACATATTTTTTCTATAGTTCTATATGGATTATACATTTTATAAAAAGATATATTAAATGTTTTTTGCATTCCTGGACTTAATTCCAAATTAATTAATGGTATTTCATTTAGCTTTGAAGCATATTCTACATTATTAGAGTCAAGTAAACAAATATCATTACTATCTATTCCTTCACTTAATAATATTGTTTTATCTGTATTATTCTTTATACTAATGCTATATTCTTCAAAATCTCTATAAACAAACCTTTCGTTTATTGTTAGTTCAATTCCTTCTTGTTCTTTCTTTTTATTTATATTACTTTTTCCTAAAAATCCATTTATGCTTAATTTATTTCCATTTGCTTCTTCCACAATTGTAATATAATCTTCTATATTATTGTTTGAGCTGACATTTCCTGTTGCTAAAATATTATTTTCAATATAAGTTATTCTATATGTGTAAGTATTTGAAGTATTATACCATAATTCTAAATCATATGTTTTCTCTGTAGCAAATACATTATTGCAATATTTTGATATAAATAAGTCCAGAGTACCGTAGAATTGATTCTTGCAATCTTCTGTTAACAAATTATACGCATTTTCGTATTGTTTTTTATTTCCGTAATCCACAAATTGTTTTATAAGTTCAACATTTGTATTTACTTTTTCTTCTGGAAGTTTTTCTCCTGTTATAACAGACTCTGTTGGTTTACTAGTATCTATTATTTGTCCGTTATTTATATTTTCTACAACATTTACATTTTTTAATATTGAATTAATAACCTGAATAAGAATAATAATAAAGACTATAATTATTACTGTTATTATTATCTTCAATCTATTTTGATTCCAATATCTAATAAGTTTTTTCATAATTATAGCCTCCTATTTATTTATTTGGACTTAATCCTTTTCTTTGCATTAATAATTGAATTGTATAGTCTGCTCCAGCAGCAGCAGATTTATTATCCATTCCAGTATCTTCTAATTGCTTACATATTTGATTTCTTCTGTCATTTCTTTTAGATTCATTAATCAATTCTTTTTCATCTATTTTACTAGCCATATTAGAAATAATCATAGCTTGTTTTTTAGCTCTTTCAGAAGCTTCATCTTCATTTACACCTTCTGAAAGCATTCTATCCCTAAGTTCTTTCTCAAATTTCATACTCTTTTTAATTTCTTTTGTATCTGTTATTCCTGCATTATAATAGTCTATTCCTTCTTTGGCAAAATTTCTACTTTCTGTTCTTGAAGGTTCTTTTTTATACATATCTTCAAATAATTGGTCCATACTTTCTCTATATTCATCATCTTTCATTTTTTCTCTTGCTTGTTCTCTTAGCGCTGCTTCTTCTGCACCAAAAGCTTCTGTTTCATATGTATTTCTCATACCACTAGCTGCATTTGATAATCCTTTTCCTAACACTGGCAATCCTGCTACTCCTAAAGCTGCTCCTGCTAATCCAAATTTTCCTACATCCTCTAAGTCATCTCCTGCTATACCAGCTGCTAATCCAATTGTTCCTCCTAAAGCAGCTTTTCCTGCAAATTTTGCAGTACCAATTGCTGCCCTTCCTGCAACTCCAACAGCACCTTTTATTGTATTTCTAATTGGTTTTGGTAAAAATGTTGCTTTATCTATAGCTTTACCTGGTAATTGTTTTAATGCGCTTGGCATATTTCTGATAGCATTTGCACCATTAACAACTTTTCTTCCCCAAGATTTTTTATTAAGTGTTCCTGTTAATCCATCTCTTAGATATTCTCCCATTCCTCTAGTATCATTTTCTGATGTTTTCCAAGGACTAGAACTTGAGCTTGAATTTAAAGACAATTCTCTATTTCTAGACTGTGTCTGTTGAGATAATTGTTGTCCATTTGTTGTTGAATTATTTCCTCTTGTATTTTGTTGTCTTTCTCTATCAAAAGGTAATTCATTATTTAACTGTGCTAATGCATCTTCATGTGACATTCCAGATGAAGTTAATTCTTGATATCTATCTGCTCTTTCATAATCTATATTATTATTATTATTTCCATCTTTATTGTCTCCTAAAGTTCCTGCTAAATCTTTTACTTTACTTGGAGCATTTGAATCTGTTACCATATTATTTTTGGTTCTAACTCCTGTTTTTCCTCCGCCACTTTTGCCCTTTCCTCCAACTTTACCTATAAGGTTAGTTGCGCTTTTCATTACAGCAGCTCCACCAAGTATTCCTGCTGCTGTACTCATAGCTCCTGCTGTTGTAGCTTTATCAAATCCAAACATTTTTCTTAATAATTTTTCTGATGGAATAATAAATGCTAAAAATAAGATGGCATAAATAGGATTTTTAACAGCTATTTCAGATGCTGATCCTAAAAATATAGTATATATAATTAAGTGAAATGGTTGCAATAATGCATTAAATACAAATTCCTTAAACCATATTCCATATGCTTGAGCCTTTCCATCATTAATTTTATCTATTGGATATGTTATTGCTACTAATGGAGCCATTAATGTTAAAAATGCCATTGTAATTGCCCTTTTAATATAAGTCCATGTAAACATTACAGTATATATTACTATCGCTAAATAGAATATTAAATATATCATTCTTGCCCCAAGATCTGAATATTGTATTTGCAATCTACATAGCCCTGTAAGGTCTGTTTTGAATGTAAAATCTCCATTGCTAGAATCTAAAACTTGAACAACTATTTCAGTTCCAGAATCTAAACCTTGTGTTATCATTTCTACTGCTGTTAAGATAAATGACATAATATAATGTAAAAAGAAAACTATACAAAGTGCAATTACCCAATCTATCAACATCTGCTTATATTTTGCTTTATCTGAAGCCGTACTAGAAATTATTATTCTAATACCAACATATAGTAATACAGAAAGTAATGCAACTATTGCTAAGTTTCTTAATGCAACATACCAATTTGCAATTGTTGAATGTAAATCTTGTGTAATAGATCTTTCATTCATTAATTCTGCATTTGGAAACTTTGGATTTCCACTTTCATCTTTTATGTCTGTCCAATCTTTTGGATTAATAAAGTTTACATCTAAAGCTGGAACTTGATTTGAAAATATTTTTTCTGGTGTATATTTTATTATTGGAACTCCATAATCTTTATCAAGTAAACTTCCCGGTACCCAGCCTAACCATCCTTTATCAAAATTGTCCGAATTTATTTCTATATCAGGTGTTTCTCCATTTGCATCCATATCATATTCTACAAGTTTTTGTTCAAATTGTCCTGAGCTTCTCATTAATAAAAATGAGTCAAATGGATTTACTATTGTAAAAGCTCCATTTATTGCTCCTTCTGCAGTATTTCCTACAGTTATATTTCCGTCATACATAAAAAATTGTAAAGCTGATGTTACAGCATCTCCTATAGCTGCTAACAAATCTATAAATGGTCCTAATAAAACTCCTCCAAAACTTGCTTGAGAATAATTTGGTACTATAAAATTAAATGATAAAATGATTACTATTGCAATTATTATTTTTTGTATAGTTTTTTTGTTTGTAAGTATTTTCATTTTTTCCCCCTAATAATTTGCTCTTTTCTTTCTTTCTTTTTGCATTAGTTTATTTAGGTTTGTTTCAACAAATTCAAATTCTTTTGCAGTAGGTTGTATTTGAATTATTGCACTATCTGGTCCTACTTTTAAAAGTCCTTCTCCTTTTAAACAAGTTACTAAAAATCCAGCTTCTCCTTCACTTAATTTAAATACTTCTTTTAAATATTGTATTTCTGATTTATCCTGTGCTAAAAATAATTTAGTATCTGATGAAGTAAGTACCGCTTGTGCTTCTGGTTTTTCATAAAAATCTTGAAATCTTTGTGAAATAATTGCTAAAGATACATTTCTCTTTCTTGCACGCCTTGCCATAGTATTTAAAAATTCTACAGCTTCTGGAAATGGTAATAACATCCATGCTTCATCTACTAACACTCTTTTTTTAGCAGCTTTAGATCTATCTTCACTATTCTTTTTAACATATTTTTCCCAAATCCATTCAAGTAATATTTGTTGTGCAAGTGGTCTTGCAAATTTTTCTTCTAGCTGTGATATGTCTAAATTTATAAATAATGTTCCTTCCAGTAAATCAAATGTAGATTGTCCATCAAAATATGCCATCTGACCATCATATTCTCTTATATATTGTTTCATAACCTTTAATAAATAACTATAATGGAAGTTATAATCTACATTCGTATTATCTTCAGCTTTCTTTTGTATTCTTCTGTACCAAGAACCTATTGTTGGCATCTCTTTTCTCTTTCTGCCTAACATATTTCCTCCAAATTCCCCTCTTGATGCTTCAAATAAACTATTTGGATCATTATTAATTCCATGTGCTGCATATTCTTCTGCAACTGATTCTGCAATAATTTGTTTTGTAAGCTCATTTACTTCTTCACTTCTTGTACTACCTTTAGCCATAGTAAGTAAAGCTTGTGTAACATCTTCCACTTTATTTTCTACATTTAAAACCAGTCTATCTTTTCCTGTTATTTCATCTTTTACAATTTCTGTTTCAATATCAAATATATTTATTACAGTTTTAGATGTTGGGCTTATAACTACATTTATTCCACCTAAACTTTCTGCAACTATACTGTATTCTCCTTCTGCATCTAGTGCTAAACTTTGCACCCCCATTAAAACTGCAGATCTAGAGATTAGAGTTTTCATTGTTACTGATTTACCAGCACCAGATTTAGCAAATATAACCATGTTATAATTTGTAAGTGAACTGTGAAAATTATCAAAAAGTATTGGTACTCCTGTTTGCTTATTTACTCCTAGCGGTATTCCTGAAGGATGTCCAACTTCAGAAGTTGTAAATGGAAATACTGTTCCCATTGATCTTCTATCAAAAGTATGTACTTTTCTAATTTTATCATCCATTAGTGGTAAGTTTGACTTAAAAGCATCTTCTTGCATTGCCCATGCACTTTTAACTCCAACTAATGATTTAGACATTTCTGTTGCTAAAAGCTTTGTAAATCTATCTAGATTTTCTAAACTATATGCAAATAATGTAGATACTATTGACGCTTCATAAAGTTTATTATAACCTGCTGCTATTTCATCTCTTAATTGTTCAGCTTCAAATCTTTTTTGTCCTAAATCACTTTCTCTATTTATATTTCCTCTATCTGCTGCAACAATTCTTTCTGTTTCTATTTCATTAATTACTCTATTTAACTCATTTTGAGATTTAGATTCTGGTATAGGATTTATGTATATTGATGTATTTATATCTCCAAATAAGTACATATCTCTAAACAATTCTGGGAAAGTACACATTCTTGGAAGTGTTGATACAAAGAAGCTTCTCGCAAATCTTGTAACATTTGAAATTATTTCTAAATGATCTATATTACTTGCATCTATTCCAGATGGTGCAATTAACTCTTTTATTGTTTTTTTCTTTAATATTTTATATTCATTTGGTTTTGTATAGTCATTAAGCTGTCTTTGTTCTTCTTCTTTTCTTTGTTTCTTTGACATTTTCTTCTGTACCTCCTTCATTATTTTTTTCTTGTCTTATTCTTGCTTTAGCATCATTAGCTACATCATTACCAATTGTTGCTCTGTTTTGCTCAATAATGAGTTCTGCCATTTGTGCAATTAAATTATCCATATTGTTTTCTTTTCTTTTTAAAGCTTTTTCTTTTGCTGACTGTGCTTCAATAACTTTTTCATTTGCTTTATTAAATGCTTCTTCTTCTATTTTTCTATTTAGCGTTTCCATTTTTTTATCAAGTACATCTGGTGCTGTTGAATAAAGTTCATCATAACCAGCTCTTAAAGCTTTATCTATACCATATGTTTCCTGTTCGTCCCTATTGTATGCAACATATAATAAATCAATTAATTCATAAGAATTTAATATTTTTCCATTTACTTCGCAAGCTGCTAAAGTTCTAACTATTGATTGACATCTTGTATACAATTCTGAAAAAGCTAAATTTTTAATTTCTTCTTTATCAAAATCATTTTGTCCTAATTCCTCTGAATAATATGGCACAATTATGTAATACTTTTGATTTAATACATTTTTATTTAAGCTCATCTTTTCAGTATTATAAATAATGTCTTTTCCATATTCTGCTAAATTTCTTTGTTTAGTTAATTCATAATATGCTTGGTTTAATTCTTCTCTTGTATAATTACCTGAGCTAGACATTTCTTTATATTTTGCTTCTTCTCTTTGTAAGCTTTCTTCAATTTCTTTTACTTTATCTCTATATGTCTGCAAACTTGATTCAAGATTTATTGTTCTAGTTTGTACATAAATTTGTATTGGATGTCTTATTGTATTTAAAAATTGAATAAAACCTTCTTCTACAGAATTTTTTTCAACAGCAGACATTAAATCATAATTTATACCTTGGCACTCAATAACCATAATATATTTATTTCCATTTTTTTGTACTATCATATTATCTTCAACTGTATCAAATTCCATAAAATCCATTACTGATTCTACTGCAAAGCTTTTTGACTTTTGCTCTTTAGCATTTGATTTTTCTATTACATTATTTTTTAATTTTTTTTCTTTTTTATTTTTTGAATTAAAATATACTATTGCAAGAATTGCTAATAATATTACTATTACTACTATTACTATCATTAAAATTGATGTTAAAGTTTCTATATTATTTGTCATTTTTTTCTTCCTCCTTGTACACATATATTTTTTTTCCTTTTGTTTTAAACTTAATTGCTCTTCTTATTACATCATCTAGGTTTTCCCCTCCTGTTTTCCTAGAAAATTCAAATTTTTCTAAGTTTGGTACTTTAAGCGAACCTATTATAAAACCTATTAATGCGAAAAAGACTGTTATAACTATTCCTATTGTGTTTAGTCCAAATATGGAAAAAATAAAATAAAATAATAATCCAACTCCTCCTGCTACTACAGTATATATCATACTTTTCCCTGTAAAGATAAATAATATCCTACCTTCGCCTTTTACACTTCTTGGTAAGTTATATGTACCCATATTTGCTTCCTCCTAAGTTATATTTCTATACATTATATATTATAGCAAATAATTCGATAAAAAGATACAAAAAAATAAAAAAAGTGCATATAAAATGCACTTTTAATATTTTTGTAATGTTTTTGTAATATATCTGTAATAATTGTTATGCTGCTGATGTTATTCCATCTGCTAAATTTACTACTACTTGTGCTATTGCACCAGCACCAAATATTATAACAGCACCTACTAAATATGGTATCATTGTTTTTTTGTATTCAGCTTTTTCTGATGCACTACCCATCATGTATTTAATACCAATTATTAATAATACTATTACTGATATAACTATTGCTACAATTGATATAATACTTATTATTTGTTGTCCAACATTTGTAAGTCCCTCTGCACCTTCTACTTCATAATCTGGATCTAATTTACCTATAACATCTCCAGCAGCAAAAACAGTAGTTGATAAAAATAATACCATTATACTAACCATTAATATTATGCTTATAATTTTTATTGTTTTATTCATTTCTTTCCCTCCTCTTTTTATTATATATTTATTTAGTATCCTTAATTGGATAATTTTAATAACTCATTTATGCTTTGCTTAATATATTTACTACTAATTTCCATATTCCAAATGCTCCAAATATAACAATACATCCTGCTATGTATGGAATTAATGTTTCCTTTACTTTAGCTTTTTGTGCAACACTACCTGTCATAAATTGTATTCCTATAACTAGTCCAAAAATAACTGCCACCACTATAGCTATTACTAATAATGTATTATATAATAAATTAGACATTTCTTGTAAATCATCTTCTTTAATAGTTGGGTGTCCATCATTTATTCCATTTTCTATAAATCCATCTGCTCCTTCAAATATATCTCCTATAGAAAAACTAGCATATACACATGTTGTTAATATAGGAATAATGCAAATTAAAATAATAAATATTTTTATTGTTTTATTTAACATATATGTTTTCATACTTTCCTCTTTTATTTCATATTATAATTAAATATCTGTTCCTTCAATAATTTTTACAACTATGTTTAATAATTGTGTTATTGTTAAAAATATAAATACACCTATTAAATAAGGTATCATACTTTTTTTATACTCTGCTTTCTCTTCTATACTTCCTGTCATAAATTTAATTCCTATTAATATTAGTGTAACCACTGATACTATTATTCCTATAACACCTATAGTACTTGTTATTTTAGATGCTTTTGTTGTTATAACAGTAGTATCTCCTTCTGTCAAATCTGATGGCTCATAATCATCAGGATTTACTATTCCTTTAGCTAATTTAATCTCAAAATTATTTTTGGCTTTAGCCTCTGTAGGAATTAGAAAAACTATTAAACTAAGTATTATAATAATGGCATATATAAATATTTTAACTCTGTTTCTGTTCATTACTTTTTCCTCCTACTTATTTAATTATAAATGATTTTCTCTATTTTTGCAATATATCATATCATATTTTCATTTTTTTTGTAGTTTTGTAATAAAAATATCATATTTTTGTAATATTTTTGTAATATTAAATGGTGACTACCAAAATAGCCACCATTTTTGCTTTCCTTATTAAGGTTAGCATTTGTAGACATCCTTTATTAGCATCTCTGTTGCATAGCCGACTGTTAGAAGAATCATCACGACAAGTCCGAGTATATACACTACATATTCCAATATCGGAATGTCAACAAACATTCCTCTAAAAATGTTGCCCAATAACCATCCTGTTGTAAACTCTAATGTCCAAAAAGCAACTCTTATCGCAGTGCTTATGCTTTTCTCGATTGCTGCTTCCGCTGTGCAGACCAACAAAATTGCAATCCAAATTGCAATTTTGGCATTGGTGGGGCCAAAGCTTGCAAACCAAAGTCCTGCGAAGAAACTCGAAATTGCTGGAATGACAATCCATACCAATGTTCTTACAAATATTCTTGTCCGGATGTTCATTTTTTCCCTCCTAAATTATTAAGAAAAAATAAGGTTGGTAGTACTATACTTTATATTATAGCACTTCCAACCTTATCTTTCAAATTATATACTTTTATGTTGATTGTTTATTAAATATAGATTTTTTATATTTGAGCTAGCCTATTTTTTTCTCTTTTAATTTTTCCGTTTTGTATTTCTAATTCCACCCTATAGTATTCTGCAATTAACTGATCTAATTCTACACTTATTCTATAGGTTATTTCATAGTCTGCTCCACTAATTATACTAGTATTTAATTCTTCTCTTAATTTACAAATTTCATCATTTAACATAAGACCACTCTCCTTTTTAACATTTTCTCTTTTGTATATTTTAAAAATACCATATTTTTACAAGTGAGTCAATATGTTTTTGTTGATTTTAAGCACTTTATGTTGTTTTTCGTATGATTTTTTTCGACATTTTTCAACACATATTTTTTATTTTTTGTTTCTCACGACAGACATTACCATATTATCTGTTTTAAAGACATTTTTCAAAACTGATTCAGTATATTCTTTTGTTACACAATTATATTTTTCTATATAATCAAAACTATCTATATCTTTAATTTTATCTGCTAAAAACATTCTAGCTATATCTCCAACACTATTGTATTCTGAAACATAATTTCCATATATTTTTTTCTTAATTCTATTAAAATGTTTTTCATCTAAACCATTATTTAAATATTGATTAATTGTTTCTTCTATCTTTTCTCTTACTAAATTAGGTTCTTTTGACCTTCCAGATATTAATATGTGAGCATATTCTTTACTAAATTCATAATCCATATCTGGTTCTGAAATTAAATTTCCTTTTCCATATAGTTCTTTGTAAGTTTCAGAACTTTCTCCAATAATCATATTTAATAATATTTCTATTGCTATATGTTTTTTTACAATCTCCTCTGTATTATATTCTTCTATAAAATCTCTAAATCCTATTGCAAATAAAGGTATGCTTACCTCCATTTCAATTTCTTTAAATTTTTTATTTATTTTACTTTCTTTTTCTGGATAAATTCTTTTTATTTGTTGTTCTTCTTTTGTTGATACTAATCTATTTTTTATTTCCTCTATTATTTTTTCTGGTTCAAAATTTCCACATATAACCATAATCATATTAGAAGGATTATAAAATGTATTATAGCATTTATATAATATATCAGGAGTAATTTTTTTAATTGAATCTACACTTCCTGCTATATCTATTTTAATAGGATTTTTTTCATACATACAATCCATTGCATTCATGTATAGTCTCCATGCTGGTTCATCATCATACATTTTTATCTCTTGGCTAATAATCCCTTTTTCTTTTTCAACATTTTCTTGTGTAAAATATGGATGTTGAACATAATTCATTAATTCATCTAGACCTTCATAAAAATTTTCAGTACACTCAAATAAATATGCAGTATGATCATTGGTTGTATATGCATTTGCATCTAAGCCCAATGCCATTAATGTATCTAAACTATTAGTTCCATCTGGTTGTTCAAACATTTTATGTTCTAAAAAATGTGCTACACCATCTGGTATTATTACTTCTTCTGAATCTTTTACAATAAATCTGTTATCAATAGAACCAAATTTTGTTCCCCAAATAATATATTTTTTTTCCAAATTTGGTTTTGGTATAATTATTACTGTCATTCCATTATCTAATTTTTCTATATATTCCTTTTCTTTTATTTTTAAACTTTCTATTATTTTCATTTTTATTTAAGTAATATATTATATATTACAATCTCCTTATATTATATATTTAGGTTTTTATTGGCTTTACCTATAAACCTTAAATGTTTTTTTATACGAACAATGTTGTTTTTCTATAATATTTCTAGCTTTGTAATTCATTTTTTAGATTTTATTTTAGTTTTACATATATACTAAATTTTAATTTCTTAAAAAATATACTGTATTTATCCAAATATTTGATGCAACTTCAATTATATCTTCTTTAGTAACATTATTAATTTTTTCTATATATTCTTCAATACTTATAAATTTATCTGACATTTCTTGTCCATAGTAATATGTTATTTCCGTATCTTGCTCAGAATTTATCCCTTTAATTGAAGATATAATTAAATTTTTTGCATTTTCTATATCTTCTTTTGTAAAATTACCCTTTTGAATATCTTCAATTTGTTCTTTTATTGTATCTACTGCTTTATTATAATTATCTATTTCTATTCCACATCTAATAAAAATAGTGTTTTTTTGTCTTTTAAATGTAGATCCTGCAGTATATGCTAAACTATTTTTTTCTCTTACATTTTGAAATAGTTTAGAATTTGCTCCACCACCTAATATTGCATTATATACAGACATAATAAATTTAGAATTTTCTTTTCTATTATTTGAAGATAACCCAATAACTAAATTTCCTTGTCCTACTTCTAAATGTTCTTCTACTACTTTTTCTTTAAGTCTATTTATTTCATTTGGAATTTCTTTATTTATTATATAATTTGCTGTTCTTTCTTCTAACATTTTTATTTGTTCATTATTATTTACTATATTATTTATATTATTATTTTCCAATATTCCAGATGCAAATATATCTATTTTACATTCTTTTATTAATTCTTTGTAATATTTATATAAATCTTGGTTACTTATTTTATTCAAATCCTCTACATAACCATATTTATATAATCCATAAGGTTCATTTTTGAACATTTCTTCTATACATCTTTCAAATGAATACATTCTTTTGTTATCTATTTTTGATTTAATTATTTGTTCTAGTTTTTCTTTTTCACTTTTAAAGTATTCTTCTTTAAAACAATTTTCTTCTATTAATGGATTAAATATTATATCAAATAAAATTTGTATACTTTTTTTATTTAATTCTTCTTTTTCTGGCAAAAAGTTTTCGTTAATTGTTTCTAAATAAAATTTTATTATATGATTATCTCCATTTTTTTCTATTCCACAATCAAATTTTGCCCCATACATTTCTTCTAGCTTTTTACTAATTTCTTCTTGTGAATGTATATTATTTGTTCCTCTTTTTAATATAGATGTTATTAATGCGTTTTTAGTTACTGTTTCTCTAGATAGTGGAACTGCTAAAAATACAGCAAATAAATTCGTTTTAAATTTATTTGTATTTA
This sequence comes from uncultured Clostridia bacterium, assembly GCA_944393025.1. Taxonomy (GTDB): domain Bacteria; phylum Bacillota; class Clostridia; order TANB77; family CAG-508; genus CALXVA01. The sequence goes on from CALXYR010000083.1 coordinate 17,215, forward strand.
TTATATGAAGATCAATTCCTTTTTTTATTTCTTGTTTGCTATAATTCATAAAAATACCTCCATTTCTTTTCTTTATTATTTTATCATATTTTTTAAGATTTATTAAATAAAAACAAAATAAAAAACAAATATGATATTTTCATATTTGCTCTTTTTATTAATATATTAAAATTTTCTTTTTCTTGCAGCCTCTGATTTTTTCTTTCTTTTTACACTTGGCTTTTCATAGTGTTCGGGAATTTGACAGTTAATTAAATAAAAAATTGATATAAGCATTGGAAATGCTTAATTTTTTTGTCAAATTTTTC
>CALXYR010000084.1 GCA_944393025.1 uncultured Clostridia bacterium
CTCCATTTTCCTTTAAAACTAATACCTTAGTATCTTGTGGTACCTCTATTCCTGCTTCTTGGGCTATATTGTATGGGCTTTGTCCAACTATTGCTGAATTTAATGCTCCATCTTTTTCTTTTATAAACATTGTATCTCTTAATCTTTTTGTTTCTTCATCTGATAGAAAGTAGCAATTAGATTCTTTCATTAGCTTTTCAAATTCATCTTTTATTTCTCTATCTACAATTACAGATTGTTCAGATGCGCAAATCATACCATTGTCAAAGGATTTTGACATAACTAAATCGTTAACAGAAGTTCTTAATTTAGCTGTTTTGTCTATATAACAAGGTACATTTCCTGGCCCAACTCCTAATGCTGGTTTTCCACAAGAATATGCAGCTTTAACCATACCTGTCCCACCTGTAGCTAAAATTAAATTTACATCTGGATGATGCATAAGCATATTTGTTGCAGTAACTGACGGTTCTTCAATCCATAGTATACAATCTTCTGGTGCACCAGCTGATACTGCAGCATCTCTTAAAATTCTAGCAGCCTCACTACTACATTTTTGAGCAGATGGATGAAATCCAAATACTATAACATTTCTAGTTTTCGCTGCAATTATAGATTTAAACATTGTTGTCGATGTAGGATTTGTAACTGGTGTTACACCTGCAATTATTCCGATAGGTTCTGCTATTTCTGTATAACCTTCTTCTTCATTTTCTTCAATAACTCCTACTGTTTTATCATATTTAATACTATGATATATATATTCAGTTGCAAACATATTTTTAGTTATTTTATCTTCATATATTCCTCTTCCTGTTTCTTCTACCGCCATTTTAGCAAGTTCCATATGATGTTCCAGTCCTGCCATAGCCATAGCTTTTACTATTCTATTTACATCTTCTTGATTTAATTTTAGATATTCTTCAGATGCTCTTTTAGCTTTTCTTATAAGTTCATCTATCATTTCCTTAATTTTATTTTGTTCTTCTTCACTAATTTCTTTTCCCATGTTTACCTCCTTAGGTATATTAATTTTATTTTTTACTATTCTGCTATATTAATTTTTATAGCTCCGTAAAAAATTTAATGTTTTTAGTAATTTATTTAACATTAATTCCACAATTATAATATATAATTGTGGAATTAATGTCAAGTATATTCTTTCGTGTTTATTCGAGTATTTTTTAATATATAGTTCTATTATTTTTCTCATAATCCTCAAATAAACTTTTACATTCATCTCTATCAATTTGTTTTAAATTAATCATATCTTTATTTTTTCCTTCTAAATAGTCATATATTACATCATCTCTAAATCCAATTTTTCCTGCATCAACTCTGGTACAAGCATAATATACTTCTTTTATATTTGCCCAAATAATTGCAGATAAGCACATTGGACATGGCTCACAAGATGTATATAATATATACTCTGATAAATCATAAGTCTTAAGTTTTCTACAAGCATCTCTTATAACATTTATTTCTGCATGGGCTGTTGGATCATTATTTTTTAAAACCATATTGTTTCCTCTTGCAACTATATTTCCACTCTTATCTACAATAACTGCTCCAAATGGTCCTCCTTCTCCTATATTTGAACCATATTTTGCACATTCATTTGCTATTTGCATATATTTATTCATTGTTTCTTCCTCCAAACTAAATATATGATGTGTTTAATATAATGCACATCATATATTTATATTTTTTATTATATTAATACTATTCTAATCATCATGTTTTGATGTACGACCATGTGTACAATATGTATGTGTTGTAACTGTAGTTGTATCATAATGATTACAATATCTATGTGCTGAACTATATCCATGTACACATGGCGTAGTAGATATTGAACCACTTCCATTACATCTTGAACATGTATCATTATATTGATGTGATGAAAAATAATCATGTACGCATCTCTTTTTTCCAGCTCCTCCACATTTTGGACATGAAGCACCTGAATGATTATTAGTACCACTTCCTTTAGATGCTCCACATTTATTGCAATAATAAGATGTATAACCTGTAATACCACAAGTATAACATTTATAATTATCTCTATAAAATGTTCCTCCACATGAACATGTTCCATTCGATTTCTGTCCAACTACAACTGGTGAACCTGGACAATTTCCTGAACCTCCACATTTCGAACAAGTTGATCCTCCTGGACATGTTTTTCTTACTTTACCATCTCCTCCACAACTTGTACACGATTTTGTTTGCTTTCCTGAACAAGCTGTTGTTGTACATGTATATCCTGTTCCTGGGCAATATGTTTTTGTGCTTTGTTTGCTACTTGTTGCTATTTCTTTTCCATCACTCACTTGTACATACCACCAATATGTCGTATAATTTGATAATCCTGTTGCTGTTAATGTCACTGTAGTTCCTTGTGTTATCTCACTAGATGTTGTTTTTAATGTGTATGATCCATTTTGTGATGTTGCTGTATATAACTTATATGTTAATTTATCTCCATCTATATCTGTTGCTTGTGATGTTACTGTTATTGAAGTTGTATCTTTTGAACTATATTTTGCTGAATCTATTACAGGTACATTATTTGATTGTACTATTACTTGAGTTATTGTTCGATTGCTAGTTAATTTAGCTTTATCTTCTATTATTACTTTCAAATCATAAGTTTTATTTTCTACTAATCCTGTATATTTATATGTATATGTTCCACTATTTGATACCTTTGTTGCAGCAGTTATATAATTACTTTCTGTTGATAATTTATATTGGAATGTATAACTATATAATCCTGATTGGTTATCTTCTGCCGACACATCTACTGTTATGCTTGTTGCATCTTTTTTTGTTACATCAAAACTATTTATTGTTGGTGCTATCTTATCTTGTATACTTTTACTTGCATGTTCTCCTGCGTTTTCGCCGTCCCACAATCTTGCATATATTGTATCCCCATGTTTTAAACCTGTTACAGTACCTCCATTTGATAATTTTTGCCATGAATCTGATATACTATTTATCTGATACTGTAACATATATGTAGTATCTGTACTTATTGTTACACTCGCTTCTCCATTTTTCCAAGTTGTGTTTCCAAATGTTATTGTTCCTTCTAATTTTATTGTTGGATCTGTTATAAAGTTTTCATATCCTTGTATCATATTATCTCTTTGACTATATTCTTTATCTACACTATTAAAAGTTTTATTTTTAGTTTTTTTTGCTTGTTCTACTAATCCATTTTCTCCAAATAATCCTCTTATTGTTATTCCTGCAAGAATTATTAAAATTATTATTGTTACAGATAGTGCAATTAAAGTGATTCCGTTTTTCTTCTTTCAAATTCTTTATATATGTATTGTTTGTTTCCATTTTTACACCTTTCTTATTATTTATATTTTTAATTTATTTCTTCTATTGTAAAATCTTTTGCATTTACTATATCTGCTGTTATACTTGCATTTAATTTTATTGTTTCTCCTGCTTTTACTTCTCCTATTATTGGTTTTATTTCTGTTATTATTTCATCATTTTCCCCTAATATTGTTATTTTTACTATTTCCGTTTCATGAGTAGTAGTTCCTTTATTTGTTATATCTGCCAATAATAAACTTTCTCCATCTTTTTCAGTATATTGTATATTGGTTATTTCTAAGCTCTTATATGTTTTTTTTGCATTTAATTGTTCACTTACATTTAGCCTTGTTCCATTGCTTAATTCCGCTACATATTTTTCTGCATTTGTTTCAATATTTGCTTCAGGTTTATCTTCCAAATTCATTTTATTTTTTGAAAATACTATTATTAAAATTATTACTAATATTGTTACTATACCTAATATTATTATTAGACTTTTTTCCTTTTTATTCATTCTTTCCTCCCATTTTATATTGTTCTATATTATTTTAATTTTATATTATTCAGTTGGCTTTTACAAGCAATTTTTGTATTATTACATAATTGTAATATTTTTG
>CALXYR010000085.1 GCA_944393025.1 uncultured Clostridia bacterium
GCAAAAAGAGATGTTTTACCAGATCCAATATATAATAGCAAAGTTGTTACAAAATTAATTAACAATGTTATGTTAGACGGTAAAAAAACAGTTGCTCAATCAATAGTTTATGATGCTTTTAATATAATAAAAGAAAAAGAACAAAAAGATCCATTAGAAGTATTTGAAGCAGCTCTTGAAAATGTAATGCCAGTTCTTGAAGTAAAAGCAAGAAGAATTGGTGGAGCTACTTACCAAGTTCCAATAGAAATTAGACCAGAAAGAAGACAAACTTTAGGTTTAAGATGGTTAGTTATATATGCTAGAAATAGACATGAAAAAACTATGGCTCAAAAATTAGCAGCTGAAATAATGGATGCTGTAGCAGGAAATGGTGGAGCATTCAAGAAAAAAGAAGATATGCATAGAATGGCAGAAGCTAATAAGGCATTTGCTCATTACAAATTCTAAAATAAAAGGAGGATAAAAATGGCTGAAAGAGAGTTTCCTTTAGAAAAAACAAGAAATATAGGAATAATGGCTCACATAGATGCAGGTAAAACTACAACTACAGAAAGAATTTTATTCTATACAGGTAAAACTCATAAAATAGGTGAAGTTCATGAGGGTGAAGCTACAATGGACTGGATGGTACAAGAGCAAGAAAGAGGTATAACTATTACTTCTGCTGCTACAACTTGCCAATGGTTAGGACATAGAATAAATATAATAGATACTCCAGGACATGTTGACTTTACTGTTGAAGTTCAAAGATCTTTAAGAGTACTTGATGGTGCTGTTACAGTATTAGCAGCAAAAGGTGGAGTTCAACCACAAACTGAAACAGTTTGGAGACAAGCTGATAAATATCAAGTTCCTAGAATGGTATATGTAAATAAAATGGATATAACAGGAGCTAACTTTATGCTTTGTGTATCTCAATTAAAAGATAGATTAAAAGCAAATGCTGTTCCAATTCAATTACCAATTGGTGCAGAAGATAACTTTAAAGGTATAGTTGACCTAATTAAAATGAGAGCTTTTATCCATAAAGATGATTTAGGAAAAGAAATAGAAGAAGGAGAAATTCCAGAAGAATTAAAAGCTCAAGCAGAAGAATATAGAGATAAAATGGTTGAAGCTGCAGCTGAGCAAGATGATGAATTGATGATGAAGTATTTAGATGAAGGTGCTTTATCAGAAGAAGAAATCAAAAAAGGATTAAGATTAGGAACAATAAATAATAAAATAGTTCCAGTAGTATGTGGTTCATCATACAAAAATAAAGGTGTTCAAGAATTATTAAATGCAGTTGTTGATTTTATGCCATCTCCATTAGATATTGCAGATATAAAAGGTGTTACATTAGAAGGAGAAGAAACAATAAGTAAAACATCAGATACAGAACCATTTGCAGCATTAGCATTTAAAATAGCAACAGATCCATTTGTTGGAAAATTATGTTTCTTTAGAGTATATTCTGGAACATTAGAAGCTGGTTCTACAATCCTAAATGCTAACAAGGGTAAAAAAGATAGAATGGGAAGAATATTATTAATGCATTCTAACCATAGACAAGATATAGATAAAGTATATGCTGGAGATATAGCAGCAGCTGTTGGATTAAAAGAAGTATCAACAGGTGATACACTTTGTGATCCAAATCATCCAATAATACTTGAATCAATGGAATTCCCAGAACCTGTTATTGATATAGCTATAGAACCAAAAGACAAAGCAAACAGTGAAAAAATGGGAATTGCTTTAGCAAAGCTTGCTGAAGAAGATCCAACATTTAAAACATATACAAATCATGAAACAGGTCAAACTGTTATAGCAGGTATGGGTGAGTTACACCTAGATATCATAGTTGATAGATTAAAAAGAGAATTTAAAGTAGAGTGTACAGTAGGTAAACCACAAGTTTCATATAAAGAAACAATTAGAAATAAAGTTAAAGTAGAAGGAAAGTTTATTCGTCAATCTGGTGGTCGTGGACAATATGGTCATGTTTGGTTAGAAATGGAACCATTAGAACCAGGAAAAGGTATAGAATTTGAGAGCAAAATTGTTGGTGGTGTTGTTCCAAAAGAATATATTAAACCAATTGAAGAAGGAATTAGAGAAGCTGCTGAAACAGGTGTACTTGCAGGTTATCCAGTTATAGATTTTAAAGCTACTCTAGTAGATGGTTCATACCATGAAGTTGACTCTTCAGAAATGGCATTTAAAATTGCTGGATCTATGGCATTTAAAGAAGGATGTAAACAAGCTAAATCAGTTATTTTAGAGCCAATAATGAAAGTAGAAATAACAGTACCAGAAGAATATATGGGAGATGTTATTGGAGATATAAACTCTAGAAGAGGAAGATTAGAAGGAATGGATGCAGAAGGTGGAAACCAAGTTATTAGAGCATTTATTCCATTATCTGAAATGTTTGGATATGCAACAGATTTGCGTTCTAAAACTCAAGGTAGAGGAACATATTCTATGGAGCCATCACATTATGATGAAGTTCCAAAATCTATATTAGACAATATAGTAGCTAGTAGAGCTAAAAAAGACTAGGTTTGAAAAATAATAAGCATCTTGCGTCGTTAAACTCATTTTAAATTCATTCAATGTACACCAAGTACGCCTCATGAATTTAAAACTCGTTTGCCTAGCAATATACTAATTCTTTTTCAAACGGTATACAAAAAATTGTATAGCAAAACTTTGCTAATGCATTGCTAAAGTTTAGATAAAAAATCCTTAGCGTACACCAAGTACGCCTCCGGTTTTTTACTAAATTTTGCCTTGTAATACTCGTTTCTTTTTTGAATTAGAAATTAAAAAGATATTTATTTACAGTAGAGAAATTCATTTTAAATTTATTTAATGTACACTAAGTAAAATTTATGAATTTAAAATCCGTTTGTCTAGAAATATACAAACTATAAATAAGATTATATCTATAATTTTATTCTAGTAGAAAATAAAAAAACAAATAAACTCTTGCTTTTTTATAAAAAATGTTATACAATGCAAGTGTTAAAATAATTAGATTTTAATTTTAAAATATAAAATATGGAAATAAGTAATTTCCAAAATTTAAAGGAGGATTTAAAAATGGCTAAAGCTAAATTTGAAAGAACAAAACCACATGTTAACATTGGTACAATCGGACATGTTGACCATGGTAAAACAACAACAACAGCAGCTATTACTAAATATTTAGCATTATTTGGTAAAGCTCAATATGAAGCATACGATCAAATCGATAGTGCTCCAGAAGAAAAAGAAAGAGGAATTACAATTAACACAGCTCATGTTGAATATGAAACAGAAAACAGACATTATGCACATGTTGACTGCCCAGGACACGCAGATTATGTAAAAAACATGATCACTGGTGCTGCTCAAATGGATGGTGCTATATTAGTTGTTTCTGCAGCTGATGGTCCAATGCCACAAACAAGAGAGCACATATTACTTGCTAGACAAGTTGGTGTTAAATATATCGTTGTTTACTTAAATAAATGCGATATGGTTGATGACCCAGAATTATTAGAATTAGTTGAAATGGAAGTTAGAGACCTATTAAC
>CALXYR010000086.1 GCA_944393025.1 uncultured Clostridia bacterium
CTTTCTTTCTATTCATTCAATATCACTCCATTCCATTTAATTTTTATAAATTATATATCTGATGATGAGACAATTTATTTTTTATTTAAACTTATCTACATAACTTGTAAGTTATCGAGATGAATATAATACACAAGTAAACAATTACTATATAATCTATTTACTTATATAATATTCAATGTAAAAATAATCACATTTCATCTAATCTATATTTTCCAATCCCAATTTTTAAAATCTTAATATCTATTGGTATTTCTATATTTTTTATTATTTGATTGTTGTATTTTTCATAATTTTTTATTGATTTTCCATAATGTTTCAAATAACACTCAAGTAATTCAAACAATGTATGTCCTCTTAATAATTCTGGATGTAATTTGAATTTTTGTTTCATTTCCAAATGTTGTTTTTCTAAAATTATTCTATGTTCACTAAATTTTATTTCATTTTTCATTTTTTCAATAGCTTCTTGCATATATAATTTGTTAAATATTAATTTTCCATCTTTAAATTCAAATTGAAAATCTATACCTTTAATATTACTACAATCTTTTGAATAATATGGGTTTTCATCTTCTAAAATGCTTTTATATGCAAAGTATTCAGAAAATTCATCTAAGTTTTTTTCTAAAATACTGTAAAAATCACTTAACTTATCTTCAATTTTTAACATTTTAAAAATTTGTTCTAAATTTCTTTTTAAAATAAAATAACATTCATGAGAATGGCAATTTAAAATTGTAAAATTTTTTATATCTTCATCTGTTGCCATTTGTTCTTTTGCAATTTTTCGATAAGCTGGTGCTCTCCAATTAATACCAAAAAAATCTTTGTCTACAATTAAAATTATCGAATTACTGAATGAATTTCTTTTAGCATATTCCTTTATTTTAAAATATGATTCAATCACTGCTTTTTTTCCAACAATATTAGCATATTGGTTTGCATAGATATAGCATGCACTATTTAATATGTCTATATTAGTATTCTTATAAAAATCTTCATCGCTTATTCCTTCAACAATAATAATAGTATCACTATGTTTACTATTGTTAACAAATTTTTGTGCAATGGTTTGTGGATATGGTTGTTTCTTTTTTTCAAACATTCTATTAATTACTTCATTCATTTGTATTATCTCCTCTATCTATTATTGAATTTGGTAACGGAATAATATATTTATCCAAAATTGAATTTGATATAATTGCAGAGGAATGTGTTGCAACAATAACTTGCTTAATCGGTGTCTTCTCTAATAAATCAGGTAATAGATTTTCTTGCCAAATTATAGAAAGTGATATTTCAGGTTCATCTATTATAATTGGTACATCTTCATTAAATAAGCAATGTAAAAATATAACAATTATTTTTTTCTCTCCAGAAGAAAGACTATTTAATGGAATGTTTAGATTATCACCTTTACTTTTTATCAATAACCCCATTGGAGTAACCTCAACATTTTTATTCATCAGATATTTATCTAATAATTCCTGTAAAATTTTCATTTTAGGATTAATATTATCTTTATATGAGTTACTTAATTTTTCACAAAGATTACAAAAAATATTTGTATATTGTTTTTGAGTTAAAACGACTTGATGATTTTGGAACACATAAGCAGTCCAATCAGTATCAAATGGACTATTCTTTATTATGATTGGCCTGATATATTTTAGAAATATATCTTTTATTATAGTTAAATCCTCAATTTCATTAGACACAGTAATAGCATTATTTTTAAAATTCACATAATATTTTAATGCTTTTTTATTAATATCTATAATAAAATTCATATTATAGAAATAATGTTTAATAATACTGTTAATATCAATTATATCATTGTTTAATTCAGATATATCTTTTGAGCTATCTGTTAAAAATCCATCTTCCCAATCCCAAATTTCTAATAAATGATTACAGATATTCAGTTCTAAATCATCAATAAATATATAATTAGATGGAGCAGATGATTTCCAATCCATTAATTCATTTGTTAATAATGAAGAAGGTAGAAGTTCATTGCTAAAATTATATACTTTTGTCATATCTAAGATATTAACAGGTTTATCAATACTATCCATAAGAATGTTTAATATTTTTCTTATATTTTTTTCATTAATAAATTTAATTTCTTTATTGCATTTTAGCAAATTTTCAATATATTCCTTTATAGTTTCAATAATTTTTTTTAATGTATCTTTTACATCATTAAATTCCCATGTTACATGATTTTTATAAAAACTATATTTAAACTCATATCCAAATTGTTCATTATATTTAATTTCATTAATATAATTATTAAAATATACATCATCAAATTCTTCATTTTTTATAATTTTTCTCATTATATTCTTGAATTCGTTTTTGTCAATTAAATCATTCAATAATTCATTAGATAATACGCCCATCTCTCCATTTTTAGCTTCTTGATATGCAATATCAAAATCAAAATCATTCCATAATTCAATTTTTTCTTCATCAGTCATTGAATTATCATCAAAAGCTTTAATTTTTTCTTCATCAGATACACTATCTATATAGCAATCCCATTCATCAGATAACTCATAAAGAAAGAAGTGTGATTTTATTACGAGATTTTTAATTTCTTCATTTGTAGGCAACAAATCTTCATATCTTATTGTATCTTTAAGTATTTTACCATTTTTTGCTGTAACCTCTATATCTATACTTTCAAAATCATATTTTATTAATTTTTTAAAATTAAAGTTCATTAAATTTTGTAAAATCCTCATTATTGTAGTTTTCCCGAACACCATTTTCTCCTATAAAAATAATACCGCGATTTGATAAATCCAATTCATTATCATATTTACCAAATAATTTATTAATTTTTATAATTTTCTTTGTTTGCATATATTTATACCTCCTAATCTAACATAGCATATTTTCTATCAACTAAACAACTTACTAAATGTCAAGTTCTAACCCCAACCCCCAATTACTATTTTTAGTTAAATTTATATTACTTTTCTTTTTTAATACTAATAACTTTATTTCAGCAAGAGGATGACTACCTAAAAAAGTTCCTTTTTCTGACACTGCCATTTTCATACCAAATTCTTTAATTTTTAGTTCTAAATTCTCTATCATTTCTACATTAGATTTTAAACATTTTCTCACAATTGATCCTCCTCTACAAATTACTCGTATAATGAACATGTAGTCCATTATACATTTTTTTATTCTTAAATCCATTGTATAATATCTACA